>JBBRHQ010000013.1:0-19420 GCA_038222365.1 Solirubrobacterales bacterium | reverse complement strand
TGCGGCAGTTATTTCTCGCGGCGTCGCGTCCGGGGTGGTTCCCCGGCACCCCCCGATTCGACGACGCCTAGGTCCCGTTTGTGCCGCCGCCCGCGCCCAGATAGCTGAAGCGCACCGCCAGCGCCACCGCCTCGGTGCGGGTGTCGACCTCCAGCTTGGCGATCGCGTTGCGGACGTGGGTGTGGACGGTGGCCGGGCTTAGCGAGAGCCGGTCGGCGATCTCCTTGACGCGCAGGCCCTCCGCCAGCAATTCGAGGATCTGGCGCTCGCGCGGGGAGAGGTCGAGGAGCTTCTCGACCTCCGAGGGCTTGCCGCCGGCGAAGTCTCCCCCGAGGAACGTGCCGCCGTTGGTGACGGCCTCGACCGCCTTGGCGATGTCCTCGGCCGGCGCTGACTTCAGCACGTAGCCGGAAGCTCCGGCGCGCAGCGCCAGGGCCAGCAGGTCCGGCTGCGCGTGGGCGGTGAAGATGATCACCTTGGTCAGGGGTCGGACCCGGAGGACCTCCTTGGTGGCCTCGATCCCGTCGCGCTTCGGCAGCTCGACGTCGATGATCAGGACGTCGGGCTCGAGTTCGGCGACCCTCTCGACGACCCCGCGTCCGTCGCTGGCTTCGCCGACGATCTCGACCGCACTCGAGCTCGCCATCCGGGTTTTGATCGCCTCGCGAACGATTTCGTGGTCGTCGCAGAGAACGACTCGCTTGGCATCGCCCACGTTCATTCCGCCGCGATTCTTTCAGGGGCGCCGTAGGGATGCAAAGAATTGGGTAGCGTGAATCCCCCGTCGCGCTCCTGGCGATTCTCGATCAGGGCGATCAGCGTTCGGCCCACCGCTACCGCGGTGCCGTTGAGGGTGTGGGGGTGGACCGGCGTTTTCCCCTCCGCCGGGCGGTAACGGCAGTTGAGCCGGCGTGCCTGGAAGTCGGTCGTGTTCGAGCAGGAGGTCAGCTCCCGGTAGCGCTCCTGGCTCGGTATCCAACCCTCGCAGTCGTACTTCTTCGCGGCCGGAGGCCCGAGGTCGCCGACGGCGACGCTGACCACCCGGTAGGGCAGCTCGAGGTCGGCGAGGATCCGCTCCTCGATCGCCAGCAGGCGCTCGTGCTCGGCCGCCGAGGAACCTGGCTCGACGAAAGAGAACATCTCGACCTTGTCGAACTGGTGCACCCGGAAGATCCCGCGGGTGTCCCTGCCGGCGGCCCCGGCCTCCCGGCGAAAGCAGGGGGAAAAGCCGGCGTAGCGCAGCGGAAGGCCGCCGGGATCGAGGATCTGATCGCCGTGTAGCGCCGCCAGGGGGACCTCGGACGTTCCCACCAGGAAGAGCTCGTCGCGCTCGACCCCATAGATCATCTCTCGCTCCCCCGGGAAGTAGCCGGTTCCGAAAAGAGCTTCCTCCCTGACCAGTGCCGGAGGGATCACTGGCTGGTGGCCCTCGGAGCGCAACAACTCCATCGCGTACCGCACCAGGGCCAGCTCGACCATCACCAGATCACCCATCAGGTAGGCGAACCGCGAGCCCGAGACCCGCGCCGCCGCCTCCATCTCGATCAGCCCCAGAGCGGTCCCGATCTCGAGGTGATCGCGGGGCTCGAAGTCGAACTCGGGCCGCTCCCCGACCTCCCGCAGGACGAGCGCGTCCTCTTCGGTGAGTCCGTCGGGAGCGTCGGGGTCGGGAAGGTTGGGCAGGGTCGCGGCCAGCTCGTCGCGGCGGCCCTCGACCTCGGCCAGCACCCCCTCGAGCCGTTTTATCGTGCCTGAGAGCTCCCGCATCTCTGCGATCTCCTCCGTGGCGTCGCCCCCAGCTTGCTTGGTTTCGGCGATCGCCTTGGAGGCGGTGTTTTGCCGTGCCCGGCCGTCCTCAATCTCGGGCAGCAGCTTGCGCCGGCGCTCGTCCAGCTCAAGCAGCTCGTCGAGCGCCTCTGCCGCCCCCCTCCGCGCCAGCGCCTCGCGGTAGGGCTCCGGATCGGAGCGGATCCGCCTCAGGTCCAGCATGGCCGCTCCTCCGCCGGGGGCCGAGCCGAATCACGCCGGCTATGGCCGGCGTCACGCATCAGGGCTTCGACTCGCCGGGCTTCGCCGATTCCCCGGCGTCCTGACCGGCGTACCTGGCGACGAAGCGGGCGACCTGCTCGGCCTCGTCGCCGACAACGATGTTCTGCGGCATGATTGCGCCCGAGTAGCCGCCGTTTCGGATCGCATAGAGGGCAGTCTCGACGGTCTCGGTGCGCTGGTCGAGGTTCGGTCCCTGAGTCCGCTCGCCGCGGTTGCCGGTGCCCTGGGTGCCCGCCGCCTGGAGCGTGTGGCAGCCGGAGCAATGCGTCGCGAAGAGGACGGCTCCGCCGTGGGTCGGATCGTCCTTGGAGACCGAGATCCCCTGCTCCCCGAACCCGCAGGCGGTCAGACCGAGGACCGCCGCAGCGATCGTGGCTGTGATCCAAACTGGGCGCACGACGCGGGCATCATATTGTCTGGCGCCGATCACGATGCCCGCACCCGACCCCGCCCGATTCCGCGCACCCGACCCCGCCCGATTCCGCGCCGCCATGGGAATGCTGCCGACGGGAGTCACGGTGGTGACGGCCGGCGGAGGGGACGCTCCGGCGGGCGCGACCGCGAACGCCGTCTGCTCGCTTTCGCTGAAGCCGATGCTGATGCTCGCCTGCCTCGACCGCGGCTCGCGCACCCTGCTCGCGGTGCAGGCGGCGAACCATTTCGGCGTCAACGTGCTCGGCGCCGGCCAGGAAACGGTGGCCCGGGCCTTCAGCACCAAGGCGCCGGTTGCGGACAAGTGGGAGGGAATCGAGTGGAGCGAGCGGGACGGCCTGCCGACGATCGACGGCTCGATCGCCTTCGTCGGCTGCGAGCTGCGAGACGTGATCGCCGGCGGTGACCACGTGATCGTCACCGGCGAGGTGCGCGATGTGGAGGCGAGCGGCGGCGAGCCGCTGGTCTTCCACGGTCGCGCCTACCGGCCGCTGGCATAGCTGCGCCGGGACAGGGTGCCGAGGGAACCACCCCGGACGCGACGCCGCGAGAGGAGTACCGGTCGTCCTCAATGCGGTTGGCGCGGCGCGCTGAGTGTCCGGGGAGGCACCCTCGGCACCTTGCGCCGGGCGGCGCTACCCGGGGGCAGTCGACCTCCTTGGGGCGATTCTGCCGGCACCCTCGCACGCCGGAGCGCGGAGCGAGTGCCAGAGGAGGGATCGGCCGAGTGGCAAGCCGCATCCTCGGCTCGGCCAAAGCTGCTCCGGGAATCGGCGATCGTATGCGGGCTCTCGCTCCGCGTTTCGGGGCCGGGCGCGTACGAGGCAGGTCGTGTCGCAGCTCCGGGCGCCCGGACATGGGGGTGCTGGGGGTGCCGTCCCGGACACTCAGCGCGCCGCGCCAGGGGGATTGAAGCCGCCCCTCACTCCTCTCGCGGCGTCGCGTCCGGGGCGGTTCCCCCAGCGCCCCACCGCCCGGTTGCTCAGAAGTGACCCGAGGTGCTCGCCGCTCGCAGGGCCAGGAAGAAGATCACCCCGCAGCTCACCGCCATGATCCCCATCTCGCGGCGGACGATGGCGAGGGCCAGCTGCTGCTGGCGCCCCTCGGGCAGGGCGTCGAAGTCGAGTTCGGCGAGCTCCTGGTTGGCGGCGCCGGCTCGGGCGCCTTCCGCGAGCAGCGAGACCAGAAGCGGCAGCAGGCCGTAGAGGTAGTGAAGGTCGTCCGGCGACTTGTGACCCGCGAAGACCAGCAGCGCCCCGAGCATCACCTGGACGAAGACGGCGACCTGGGCCGCGCGCAGCAGGTACCAGAAGGGGACCGAGGGCTGGTCGCGGACCCAACAGAAGCCTCCGAGTGTGCCGGCGATCAGGTTGAGGGCGATGACGCTGAGGCCGACGAGGAGGTGTAGCTGGGCCATTCCGCTATATCCGCCCGATCGGGTCGGGGTTCGGCTTACTGATGCGGAAGATCACTATGTAGCAAGTTGCCACAAAGTCGGTGTATAACAGTCGCGCGTTGCTTCGGAGCTACCTCCCGATCCTTGTATTCGGTGCCCTCGGCCTCATCGTGGGAGGTGCGTTCACGATGCTCAACCATGTGGTCGGCGCGAAGCGGCCGAAGAAGCAGACGGAGGCGACGCGCCGCCAGACCGACCCGTACGAATGCGGGCTTCCCTCGGAGGTATCGAAGAACTTCCGCTTCGGGGTGAGCTTCTACCTGGTGGCGATGCTTTTCATCCTCTTCGATATCGAGGTCGTCTTTCTCTATCCGGTGGGGGTGATCCTGAAGTCGGCCGACAGCGTCTTCGTCCTCGGCGAGGTGATCGTCTTCGTCGTCCTTTTGTTCGTGGCGCTCGCCTACGTCTGGCGCAAGGGAGCGCTGGATTGGAAGTAGAGCGAAGAAAGATCCGGGCGCTGGCGCCGCTGGAGCAGCCGAGCTCCCCGGAGGAGCTGCGTGCCCGGCAGCTTCGCGCCCGCGACATGCTGCGGGGCTCGACCGACCCCGAGGACCTCGAGGCCTATGTCGAGGACCGGGTGGCGACCACCTCGCTCGAGAAGATCCAGAGCTGGGCCCGGGCCAACTCGGTCTTCCCGATGACCTTCGGGCTGGCCTGCTGCGCTATGGAGATGATCTCGGTCGTCTCCGCCCGCACGGACCTGGCCCGCTTCGGCGCCGAGGCGCTGAGGGCCTCCCCGCGCCAGGCGGACCTGATCATCCTCTCGGGCCGCGCCTCGATCAAGATGGCGCCGATCATCCGCCGGCTCTACGACCAGATGCTGGAGCCGAAGTGGGCGATCTCGATGGGCGCCTGCTCCTCGAGCGGCGGGATGTTCTCGAATTACGCCGTGGTCCAGGGGGCCGACAAGTTCATGCCCATCGACGTGCATGTCCCGGGCTGCCCGCCGCGCCCCGAGGCGCTTCTCTACGGCTTCAACAAGCTCCAGCGCAAGATCCTCGGCAATCCCGACCCGGGCTGGCGGCACCGCTACAACGCCGAGGGGACCGAGGAATGGGCGCGCGGGGGCATCGCCAGCAAGCCGAGCCCGGAAGCGCTCAAGGCCTACCGGGCCGCGAGGGAGACGGTCGGTGCCTGACGCTCCGGGCCTCGAGCTGATTCGCGGCGAGATCAACGACGTTTGCGCGGACGCGATCCTCGAGACCAGCTTCGAGCACGACCAGGCCACGCTGATCGCAGACCCCGAGAAGATCCTCGAGGTGCTGAGCTGGCTTCGCGACACGGCCGGGCAGGAATACACCTTCCTCTCCAGCCTCCACGTCGCCGACTACCTGCCGGCCGAGCCCCGCTTCGGCGTCCACTACGAGCTGCTCAACCGCGACCGGGTCGAGCGGATCAGGGTGCGCGCCGCGCTCGCGGGTCCCCAGCCTGCCAGTCGCCCCGGCATCCCCGGACGAATCCCGGCTAGGCCGGGATCACCGGTCGCTGACGCTCCCTCGGAGGAGATGCCGGGCAGTGGTTCCGCGGAGATGCCGGGAGGTGATTCCGAGCTTCCGCAGCTTCCATCGTGTGTGGGCCTCTTCCCCACCGCCGACTTCTTCGAGCGCGAAGCATACGACTTCTTCGGAATCGCCTTCCGCGGACACCCCGACCTGCGCCGCATCCTGATGCCCGAGGATTACGTCGGATGGCCGCAGCGGCGCGACTTCCCGGTCGGCGGCGAGCCGGTCACCTTCACGCACAACGAGCAGCTGGACTCGGGCGCATGAGCACGATCGAGAAGGCCGCGACGGAGGTGGAGGGCTCGGTGCCGGGGGCGAGCGTCTCGATCGAGCCCGAGAGCGAACTGATGACGATCAACATGGGCCCGCACCACCCGGCCACCCACGGTGTGCTGCGGCTGGTGGTCGAGCTCGAGGGCGAGGTCGTCCGCGACCTCAAACCGGTGATCGGCTACGTCCATACGGGGATCGAGAAGTCCTGCGAGGCCCACTCCTATTGGAAGGTGATCCCGTTCGTCGAGCGGATGGACTACCTCTCCTACTTCTTCAACATGGAGGCCTTCTGCGGCGCGATCGAGCGCATGATCGAGCTGGAGATCCCCGCCCGAGCCAAGTACCTGAGGGTGATCCACATGGAGCTCAACCGGCTCCACTCCCACTTGGTCTGGCTCGGCACCAGCGCCCTCGACGTCGGGGCGATATCAATGCTCTGGTACGCCTTCCGCGAGCGCGACACGATCCTCGACCTGTTCGAGATGTCGACCGGCCAGCGGATGCACACGCGCTACTTCCAGGTCGGCGGCGTGATCGAGGACATTCCGCTGGGATTCGAGCGAAAGCTGCGTGAGTTCACCGCGGAGATGCCGACCCGGGTGGACCAGTACGAGGCGCTGTTGGACAGAAACGAGATCTTCCTACAGCGCACCAAGGGGGTCGGCGCGGTCTCGCGGGAGCGCCTGCTCGAACTGGGGGTGACCGGGCCGCTCTTGCGGGCGACCGGCGAGCCCTGGGACCTGCGCAAGGTCTTCGACTACCTCGCCTACCCCGACCTCGAGTTCGGGATCCCGGTCGGCACCGTCGGCGACTGCTACGACCGCTTCCGGGTGCGGATGGCGGAGATGCGCGAGTCGGTGAAGATCATCGAACAGGCGATCGACGGCCTCCCCGAGGGCCCGCACATCGCCGACGACCGCAAGTACGTGCTGCCGCCGCGCTCCGAGCTCTCGACCTCGATGGAAGCTCTGATCCACCACTTCAAACTGGTCACCGAGGGCTACCGGGTGCCGCCGGGGGAGATCTACCGGGCGATCGAGTCTCCCCGCGGCGAGCTCGGCTGCTACCTGCTCGCCGACGGCTCCTAGAAGCCGGCGAGGGTCCACTTCCGCGACCCCTCCTTCGTCAACCTGCAGGCACTCCGCGACATGTGCGTCGGCGGCTACGTCGCAGACCTGATCACCAACCTGGCGATGCTCGACCCGATCCTCGGCGGGATAGACCGTTGAAGGAATCTATCCCCGGCACGTCCTCCGAGGGAGCGTCAGCGACCGGCGATCCCGGCTCTGTCGGGATTCGTCCGGGCGTGCCGGGGTCACAGGCAGGTTCCGCTCCGCGCTCGCTCCCGGGGGGCGAGCCCGATCAATCGCCGGGTGGGCCCGAGTTCCCGTCCCGCCCCGACGGCAGCCCCGGGCTGCCCCTTGACGCCGCTCTGGTCGACGGCCGCGTCCCGGAGCGCGAGGCCGAGCAAGTGCCGGAGCTGCACGAGGTCGATTGCCCGCCCCAGCTCCAGCAGCGAATCGAGGAGCTGGTCTCGCGCTATCCCGACCGCCACTCGGCCTCGATCCCGGCGCTCTGGGCGGTGCAGCGGCTCTACGGCTGGTGCACCCCCGAGGGAATGCGCCAAGCCGCAGCGGTGATGCGGGTCACCCCCGCCTACCTGGAGTCCGTCGCCAGCTTCTATGACCTGCTCCACACCGAGCCCGCGGGCCGCCATCGGGTGCTGGTGTGCACCAACATCTCCTGCTGGATGCGGGGCGGCGACCAGCTGCTGGAGGCATTCTGCGCAGCCGCCGGGTGCGACCGCGATGCGGCGGGACACGGTGGCTCGGTCTCAGCGGACGGCGAGGTCTACGTCTCCGGGTTCGAATGCCTCGGGGCCTGCGACCTGGCGCCGATGGCCTCGATCAACCAGCGCTACTTCGGCCCTCTGGAGGAGGGCGACGCCGCCGCAGCGCTCGAGCAGTTGCGCTCCGCGGGCGAGGTCCTGGCGGAGAAGGCGCTGGAGCGCCGCCCGCTCGCCGGCGGGCCCCAGGACGACCCCGATCTGCGAGTCGCCGGAAAGGGGGGCCCGAACCAGTGAGCGCCGGCGAGACGAGGATGCTTTTGCGGGGCGCGGAGGATCCCGAGCTGAGGACGCTCGAGGTCTACAAGCGCCACGGCGGCTACAGCGCGATGGAGAAGGCCTTCCGGGAGCTGGAGCCCGACGAGATCGTCAACGAGCTCGAGCAGTCGGGATTGCGAGGGCGCGGCGGCGCCGGCTTCTCGATGGGCAAGAAGGCCTCATTCCTGCCGCGCGGAGAGATGCAGAAGTACCTCTGCTGCAATGCGGACGAGTCCGAGCCCGGTGCATTTAAGGACCGGGAGCTGATGCAGCGCAATCCCCACCAGCTGATCGAGGGGATCGCGATCGCTGCGCTCGCCGCGGACGTCGGGCACGCCTTCATCTTCATCCGCGGCGAGTACGACCGGCAGGGGGACATCCTCGACGCCGCCGTCGCCGAGGCTTACGAGGCCGGCTATCTGGGCACCAACGTGCTCGGCTCCCGCCACGACCTCGAGCTGGTCATCCACCGGGGAGCGGGTGCCTATATCTGCGGCGAGGAGACGGCGCTGCTCGACGCGCTCGAGGGCAAGCGGGGGAACCCGCGGCTGAAGCCCCCCTTTCCGGCGGTCGAGGGCCTCTACGGGGGGCCGACCCTGATCAACAACGTCGAGACCCTCTCCAACGTCCCGCACATCGTCGCCATCGGCGCCGATTGGTTCAAAGGGTTCGGCACCGAACAGTCGCCGGGCACGAAGGTGGTTTCGATCTCGGGCTGCGTGCGGCGGCCGGGCAACTACGAGGTGGAGCTAGGGATCCCGACCCGCGAGATCGTCTTCGGCCTCGCCGGAGGCCCCGAGGAGGGGCGCGAGGTCAAGGCCTTCTACCCGGGCGGCTCCTCCTCCCCGGTCCTGACCGCTGATGGCCTGGACCTTCCCTACAGCTTCGAGGCGATGGCGGAGGCGGGGTCGATGCTCGGCTCGGGATCGATCATCGTCGCCGACGACCGGGTCTCGATCCCCCGGATGGCGCTGCGCACGGCGCGCTTCTACCACCACGAGTCCTGCGGGAAGTGCACGCCGTGTCGCGAGGGGACGAACTGGACGGTGAAGATGCTGGAGCGGGTGGCCCGCGGCGACGCCACCCCGATGGACCTCGACATCGTCGCCTCGGTCCAGGAGAACATCATCGGCCACTGCCTCTGCGTCCTGGGCGACTCGATGGCGATGCCGGTCGGCGCCATGGTCCGCAAGTTCCGCGAGGAGTTCGAGGCGGCGATCGAGTCTGCGCCGCCCGCCGGCGACGTCACCCCGCTCGGGGCCGTCCAGGGCAAGGCCGAGACGATCGGGGCGACGTGAGCGGCCCCGGGACGCGGAACGGAGGAGGCCGCGCAGTGATTCAGGGAGCACCAGGCGCATGACTCCCCAACGCAACATCACTCTGGTCGTCGACGGGCGCGAGATCGAGGCGATCGAGGGCGAGATGCTGGTCGACGCGGCCAAGCACGGTGACGTGGAAATCCCGGTCTTCTGCTACGAGCCGAAGCTGGGCGCGCCGGTCGGCGCCTGCCGGATGTGCATGGTCGAGATCGAGGGGATGCCGAAGCTTCAGACCGCCTGCTCGACGCCGGTCCGCGACGGGATGGTCGTCTACACACGCAACGAGCAGGTCAAGGGGGCCCAGAACGCTGTGGTCGAGTTCCTGCTCGTCAACCACCCGCTCGACTGCCCGGTCTGCGACAAGGGCGGGGAGTGCCCGCTGCAGGACATCTCGATGGGATGGGGTCACGGCCGCAGCCGCTTCACCGAGGCAAAGCGCCACTTCGAGAAGCCGATCCCGCTGTCGCCGCTGGTCGGAATCGACCGCGAACGCTGCATCCTCTGCTACCGCTGCGTGCGTTTCAGCCAGGAGGTCGCCGAGGACTCCCAGCTCCAGCTGCTCGAGCGAGGCGACAAGTCCTACGTCGGCACCTTCGACGAGCGCCCCTACATCGACCCCTTCCACGGCAACATCACCGAGCTCTGCCCGGTGGGGGCGCTCACCTCCTACACCTACCGCTTCCGGGCCCGCCCCTGGGACATCGAGCAGGCCGGCTCGATCTGCACGCTCTGCCCGAGCCAGTGCAACGTCAGCTTCACGGTCCGCGACGAGGCGGTGAAGCGGGTACTGGCCCGCGACAACCCCGACGTCGACGACGGCTGGCTCTGCGACAGGGGCCGCTACGGGTTCGAGATGCTCGGCGGCGAGGCCCGGGTGCGAGGGCCGATCCTGCGAACCGGGGGAAACCCGGGCGGGGCAAGCTGGCCGGAGGCGATCGAGCGCGCCGCCGCCGGCCTGCGGAGGGCCGGCTCAGAGACCGCGGCGATCGTCGGTGACGCCTCCAACGAGGAGGGCCTCCTGGTTCAACGGATCCTCCGCAAGGCGCTCGGCTCGGCCAACGTCGACTCCCGTCTCGCCGGGGGGCCGGAGCGCGAGGAGATGGTGAAGCTCGCCGACCCGGCGATCTCGGCCCGGGTCGCGGATCTCGACGGCGCCGGCGCGATCCTCTTGATCGGGTCCGACCCGCTGCACTCCTCGCCGATCCTCGACCTGCGGATTCGTAAGGCGGTGCGGCGCAACGGGACGAAGCTGGCGATCGCGACCGACCGGCCAACGGCTCTCGACGGAGGCGCCGCGGCTGTCGCTCGCTACGCCCCGGGCAAGGGCGCCGCCTTCCTCGCCGAGCTCGGGAGCGTCCTCGCGGCCGGCGGCGAGGGCTCGGGCCCGGTCGCGGACGTCGCAGAGCCGCTCTCCGACGCAGAGGACGTGGTCGTCGTTTGGGGGGAGCGGATCGGCCGCGGTGAGTCCGGTCCGGCCGCGATCGAGGGCCTGCTCGGCCTGGCCGAGGGGTTGGGGATGAGCGGCAAGGAGGGATCGGGGCTGCTCGAGGTTCCCGACCTCACCAACGCCCGCGGGCTGCGCGAAGTCGGCTGCCTCCCCGACGCCGGACCCGGCCTGACCGAGACCGAGGCGGGAATGGGCTCGGCCGAGATCCGCGACGCCCTCGAGGCGGGTGATCTGCGGGCGGTAATCCTCTTCGGCGTCGACCCCCTGCGCGACTTCGCCGATCTCGCCGGCTGGAAGCGGGCGCTCTCGGCCGCCGAGGTGGTGATCGCCTTCTCGATGCTCGAGAACGAGACGACCGCCCAGGCCAACGTCGTCTTCCCCCTGGAGAGCCACGCCGAGAAGGACGGCACGGTCACTCATCCAGACGGCAGGCTGCAACGGGTGCGGCCGAGCGCCTCGCGACCGGGGGACGTGCGGCCCGGGTGGCAGGTGCTCGCCGAGCTGGCTGCAGCGCTCGGGGACGAGACGGGGATCGAGTCGGCGCCTGACGCGCTTGCAGCGGTCGCCGAGGCGGTGCCGTTCTACGCGGGGATCACCGATGCCGAGATTGGGGGCCGCGGCGTCAGATGGCAGGAGCGGCCGGCCGCCGACACCCTCCCCCGGGGAGCACCTCCGCGCCAGGCACCGGATCTCGACTCAATGGCCTCGGCGCGCTCCGTGCAGAGTTCCCCGGAGGAGGGAATCGCCGGCCGGCTGCTGCTGGGCACCTATCGCGACCTCTGGGCTGGGCCGATCACCGAGCTGAATCCGGCGCTGCGGTTTCTGAAGCCGGCTCAGAGGGTCGAGGTCTCTCCCGGGGATGCGGAGCGCTTGGGGTTGGGTCATGGCGATCACGTGCTTGTTGGAAGCAATGGAAGTCGGGTGGAGGCGCGGGTGGCGGTACGAGAGCGGATGGTTGACGGCGCTTGCTTTTTGATCGAGGGGACCTCGGAGGGGAACGCCAATTCGCTGCTCAACGGCGGTGGCGGGGTGGTTTCGATCGAGAAGGTGGGCGGATGAGCCTGCCGTTGGCCGATACCGGGGTCGCTGAGGCGACCTGGGTGCTGATCGTCAAGTCGATCGTGATCTTCCTGGTGATCTTCGCGATCCTGCCGATCCTCACGGTGGTCGAGCGCAAGCTGATCGGCCGCTTCCAGCACCGCTACGGGCCCAACCGGGTCGGGCCCTACGGGCTCTTCCAGCCGCTTGCCGACGTCGGCAAGCTGCTCTCCAAGCAGGCCTTTCGCCCCGAGGGCGCGATTCCCGCCCTCTTCGTGCTCGGGCCGCTGCTGCCGGTGCTCTCCGGGATCCTGGCGCTGGCGATCCTTCCCTTCGGCGACGTCCAGGGGGACGTGGGCTTCTACGGGATCGACGTCTCGATCGGGATCCTCTACTTCTTCGCGGTCGGCTCGATCGCCTTCTACGGGATGCTGCTCGGCGGCTGGGCCTCGGGCTCGAAGTACAGCTTCCTCGGGGCGATGCGCTCGGCTGCCCAGCTGATCTCCTACGAGGTTGCGATGGGCCTCTCCCTGCTCGGGGTGATCATGATGGCCGGCTCGCTCTCGCTGGTCGACATCGTCAAGGCCCAGGACCAGATCTGGTTCATCGCGCCCCAGATCCTCGGCTTCGTCATCTTCATGATCGCCGGGTTCGCCGAGACCAACCGGGCCCCGTTCGACCTGCCCGAGGCGGATGCCGAGCTGGTCCAGGGGTTCATGACCGAGTACGGCGGGATGCGCTTCGGCTCCTTCCTGCTGGTCGAGTACCTGGAGATCATGGTCGTCTCCGGGATCGCCGCCGCGATGTTCCTCGGCGGATGGATGGGCCCGGGGCCCTCCTGGCTGGACCCGATCTGGATGCTGGCGAAGATGCTGACCCTGGTCGGCTTCTTCATCTGGATCAGGGCCACTCTCCCCCGCCTGCGCTACGACCAGCTGATGCGGCTGGGCTGGAAGGTGCTGCTGCCCCTGGCCACCCTGAACGTGCTGGTCACCGCGATACTGGTAGTGGTGACTTGAGCGAGTTCCCATATCTTCGTGACGAAAGCGTGATCGAGGTCCAGCGGGGGCCCGATCCAGGTGGTCCGGGCGGCGCCTACCGGGCCTTCGGCGAGACGCTGCGGGGGTTGAAGACCACCATGGCGCGGCTGATCGAGGGCCCGCTGACGATCCAGTACCCGGAGGAGAAGACCCCCGTCTACCCGCGCTTCCGCGGGCGCCACAAGCTGCACCGCTTCGAGGACACCGGCCTGGAGAAGTGCGTCGGCTGCTCGCTCTGCGCCGCCGCCTGCCCGGCGGACTGCATCCGGGTCGTCGCCGCCGAGAACGATCCCTCCGACCGGGTCTCGGCGGGAGAGCGCTACGCCTCGGTCTATGAGATCAACCTCTCGCGCTGCATCTTCTGCGGCTATTGCGAGATCGCCTGTCCCTTCGACGCGATCACCATGGGCCACGACTACGAGATGTCCGATTATGACCGCAACGATCTGATCTTCACCAAGGAAATGCTGCTGGCCGAGCCGATCGAGCGCACCCCGCTGCGCAAGGAGGGCGAGTAGCTTGGAGCCTGAGACCCGCCGGAGGTCTGCGGTCTGATGGAGGAGGTCGTTTTCTTCGGAGCCGCAATCGGAGCCCTCGGGGGCGCGATCGCGGTGGTCGGGCTGCGCAACCCCTTCTACAGCGTGCTGGCGCTGATCGTCCACCTGATCTCCCTCGCCGTCCTCTTCCTGCTCCTGCACTCCGAGTTCGTCGCCGCCGCCCAGGTGGTCGTCTACGCCGGGGCCGTGATGGTCCTCTACGTCTTCGTCGCCGCCTACGTCGGCGGCATCGAGGAGCCGGTCTGGGAGCCGATCCCCGGCCAGCGCTTCCTCGCCCCGCTGCTCGGGGCGGCCCTCTTCGTCGAGCTCTCGATCGCCGTGCTCGGCTCCTCGCTGAAGGCCCTCGGCACCGACGGCCCCCACGTGGCCGACGGCTTCGGCGCCCCCTCCCGAATAGGCACCCTGATGCTGGAGCGCTACCTGATCCCCTTCGAAGCCGCCTCCCTCCTTCTGCTGATCGCCGCAGTCGGGGCGGTCGTGCTGGCGGCCCGACGGCGCTCCTCTGAGGGTGGCGGGGCGGGGGGCGACGGGGCACTCCCCGCGGGGCGCGACGCCGCCGGATTCGGGGCCGAACTCTCAATGAGAAACGCCCCTGGGAGTGCTGGCATCGGGGGTGGCGGGGGTGCCCCCCTGGACACTCAGCGCGCCGCGCCCGGCCAACTGAATCCAACCATCAACTTCTCTCGCGGCGGCGCGTCCAGGGGGGTTCACCCGGCACCTCCACATCCCGACACCACCGGGGAGACGCCCGCTTGAGCGTCGAGTGGTACGTCGTCCTCTCGGCCCTGCTCTTCGCGATCGGCGCCGGAGGAGTGTTGATCCGCCGCAGCCCGGTGGTGATTCTGCTGTGCCTAGAGTTGATGCTGAACGCCGGCAACCTGGCGCTGGTCGCCTTCAGCCGGATGACCGGCAACGAGTCCGGTCAGGTGTTCGCGCTGATCGTCATGGTGGTGGCCGCCTGCGAGGTGGTCGTCGGCCTCGGCCTGATCGTCGCCATCTTCCGTCGCCGCCTGCCGCTCAACGTCGATGAGTTGAGGGGGCTGAGGGGGTGAGCGTCACCACCTGGGGTTGGTTGGTGCTCGCCTTTCCGCTGGCCGGGTCGATTCTCACCGGGCTCGGGTTCCGGGCCTTCCCCGCGCGCGTCGCGGGGGTCATCGGAACGGCCTCGATCGCGCTCGCCTTCGCATGCGCCGTCGGCGCCCTGATCACGATGCTCGGCGACCCCGCGGACTCCCGGAGCTTCACCTCGACCGCCTGGGACTACGCCAACGCCGCCGGGCTCGACATCAAGCTCGGGATCCTGGTCGACCCGCTGTCGATGTTCATGGTCCTGGTGGTGACCGGAGTCTCGACCCTGATCCACCTCTACTCGTTCGGCTACATGCAGTCGGACCGCGGCTACCACCGCTTCTTCAGCTACCTCAACTTCTTCGTCTTCTCAATGCTGCTGCTGGTCCTCGCCGGCAATTTCGTCCTGCTGATCGTCGGCTGGTCCTTCGTCGGCTTCACCTCCTACGCGCTGATCAGCTTCTGGTACCGGCGCACCACGGCGACCAGGGCGGGGATGAAGGCCTTCGTGATCAACGTAGTCGGCGACATCGGCCTCACCCTGGCGGCCTTCCTGATCTTCCGCGAGATCGGGTCCTTCGACTACGGCACGGTCTTCGCCAAGGCGCCGCAGACCTTCACCACCAACGAGTGGACCGTGGTCGCGATCTGCCTGCTGCTGCTGCTCGGCGCCTTCGCCAAGTCGGCCCAGCTGCCGCTCCACACCTGGCTCCCCGACGCGATGGAGGGCCCGACTCCGGTCTCCTCGCTGATCCACGCGGCGACCATGGTCACCGCCGGCGTCTATCTCATCGCCCGCACCCACGTCCTCTTCGGCCTCGCCCCCACCGCCGCCGACGTCGCCGCCTTCATCGGCCTGGCGACGCTGCTGATCGCGGGAACGATCGCCCTGGTGATGACCGACTTAAAGAGGGCGATCGCCTACTCGACCATGAGCCAGATCGGCTACATGGTCGTCGGCGTCTCAATCAGCGCCTTCAGCGCCGGGATGTTCCACCTGATGACCCACGCCTTCTTCAAGGCGCTGCTGTTCATGGCCGCCGGTTCGATCATCGCCGGGATGGCGAACAACCAGAACATCGACAGGATGAGCGGCTTCGGCAAGGCGATGCGGGCGACCTCGGTCCTCTTCGTGATCGGCGGTCTCGCCCTCGCCGCCTTCCCGCTGACCTCGGGCTTCTTCTCGAAGGACGAGATCCTCGGCTATGCGTGGGCCCGGGGGGGCTTCTACGAGATCTTCACGGTGGGGGGCTACATCGGCGCGCTGCTCACGGCGATCTACACCTTCCGCCTCGTCTTCAGGGTCCTGCCGGGAGAGCCCTGCAAGGAGGCCCAGGAGCTGATCGACAGCGGTCACGTCTACCACGCCGAGCCGGCCAACCCGGCGACCGGGGAGCCCGAGGACACCGAGGTCGGCTTCCCCGGCGAGACCCACCACATCGCCGAGCAATCGCCATCGATGCTGGTGGCGATGAGCGTGCTCGGGTTCCTCGCCCTGGTCGGAGGGCTGATCCAGATCCCCGGAGTCGACGACGGGATCACCAGGTTCCTCGACCCGGTGTTCGCCGACTCGTCGCTCGCCGCGATCCACCCCAGCGTGCTCGCCGACTGGGAGGGGCTCGGGGTCGGCGGTGTGGTTTCGATCCTGGGCATCTACATCGCCCACTGGCTCTACATCGCCCATCCCGGGACCCCGGCGATCCTGCGCCAGCGGCTGGCGCCGCTCTATCAGCTGTGCGTCAACAAGTGGTACTTCGACGAGGCGATCGACCTCTTGATCGTCCGCCCCGCGCTGGCCGTGGGGCGCTTCGCCAGCCGCAGCTTCGAGCGCCTCGTCGTCGACGGCGTGGTCAGCGGCGCCACTGACGTGGTCCGCGGCGCCGGTGGAATCGTCCGCGGCGCCCAGTCGGGCTTCGTCCGCAGCTATGCCCTGCTGCTGATCGGCGGCTTCGCCGGCCTCGGCCTCTACTTCCTGATCGTCAGCACATGAGCGGGCATCGGGGGTCGGGCATCGGGTGTCGGGCATCGGGCATCGGGCGTCGGGGGGCGCGATGCTGAGCGTGCTGCTGTGGATCCCGGTCGCGTTCGGGGTCATCGGACTCTTCATGCCGAAGCGGGCGGTTGGTTGGTGGGCTCTGCTCGGCTGCCTCGCCGCGGTCGGGATCTCGATCGGCCTCCTCGCCGACTTCGACTCCGGGGGAGGCCTTCAGCACACCGTCGAAATCGCCTGGATCTCCGGCCTCGGGGTCGACTACAGCCTCGGCATCGACGGCCTCAACCTCTTCCTGGTGTTGATGACCACCGTCGTCTTCGCCGGGGCCACCGCCTTCGCGGCGCTGCGCGAGCAGGAGCGCCCGCAGCTCTTCTTCTTCCTGATGGCGGTGAGCGAGACTGCGATCCTCGGTGCCTTCCTCTCTCAGGATCTGCTGCTCTTCGTCCTCTTCTTCGACCTGATGCTGGTCCCCTTCTACTTCCTCTTCGGCGCCTGGGGAACCGATCGCGAGGGCGGGCCGAGCGCCTGGTCGGCGACCCTGAAGATGATCGTCTACACACTGGTCGGCTCGCTGCTGATGCTGGTCGGCGCGATCGCCACCGCGATCATCTCCGCCGACGGCGGCCACATCACCTTTTCGATCGCGGCCCTCCAGCAACACCCGCTCGCCGAGGGCAGCCAGCGCTGGATCTTCTGGTTCTTCGCTGCCGCCTTCCTGATCAAGATGCCGGCCTTCCTCGTCCACGGCTGGATGCCCGACGCCTACCGGGCGGCGCCGCTGCCGGTGCTGATCGTCTTCGCGGCGGTCCTCTCCAAGGTCGCCGCCTACGGCTTCCTCAAAATCGTTCTCCCGCTTTTCCCCGCGGCGACGATCCAGTTCCAGGAGGTGGTCCTGGTGATCGCGGTCGCCTCGATCCTCTACGGCTCGGTGATGGCCTTCACCCAGGACGACGTCAGGCTGGTGGCCGGCTTTTCCTCCGTCGCCCAGCTCGGCTTCATCACCGTCGGCATCTTCGCCCTGCGCCCCGACGGGGCCGACGGCTCGATCCTGCAGATGGTCAACCACGCGATCGTCGTCGCGCCGCTGATCCTGATCATCGCCCTGCTGGCCGAGCGCAGCGGCAGCGAGGACCTCAGCCGGATGGGCGGGCTGGCGCGCAGCGCGCCGGTGCTCGCGGTGCTCTTCCTGATCGTCACCCTCGCCACCCTGGCGATGCCCGGGTCGGCGAACTTCATCGGCGAGTTCTACATCCTCAACGGGCTCTTCCAGGCGAAGATCGTCTACGCGATCGTCGCGATCAGCGGAGTGGCGATGGCCGCCTACTACGCCCTGCGCCTCTACCAGCGCACCATGCACAACCGCCTGCCCGAGGGGATGGCCTCGCGCGAGATCTCGCTGCGCGACGGACTGGTGCTGGCGCCGCTGGTCCTCTGCATCCTCGGCCTGGCGCTATATCCGAACCTGATCCTCAGCCGCAGCGAGAACGCCACCGCCGCGACGGTCGCCGCTGCCACGGTCCCCAAGGGCGTCAACACGAGCAAATCGGCCAGCACGGACGCCGACAACGGCTGGACCGGCTACGCGCCGTGGAGCGGGGTGAGCAAGCAATGATCGCCGCCTTCAACGCCCCCCACATCGACTACTCCGGTCTCTCGCCGGTGATCGCCCTGACCGCGGGGATCTGCGTCGTCCTCGGGACCGCCGTCTTCGACGTCCCACGGCGGACCCCGGCGGTGCTAACGATGCTCGTCCTGGCGGTCACGGCTGTCCGGCTGATCCTGAAGTGGAACGACCCCCAGGACCTGGTCTCGGGGGCTCTGCGGCTCGACGACCTGGCGATCTCGATCTCGCTGATCTGCATCCTCGCCGCTGCGATCGTGGTGCTGCTCTCGGTCGGTGAGCCGGCCGTGGATGACGCCGGCTCCGGCGAGTACCACGCGCTGTTGCTCGGCTCGGTCCTGGGAATGGTGCTGCTGGCCCAGGCGCAGAACCTGATCACATTCTTCGTCGCCCTGGAGACCCTCTCGATCCCGCTCTATGTCCTCTGCGCCACCAACCTGCGGCGGGAGGGGTCGCTGGAGTCCGGGCTGAAGTACCTGATCATCGGCTCGCTCGGCTCGGCCACCCTGCTCTACGGAATGGCCTTCATCTACGGCGGCTCGGGCGCGGTCGACTTCACCGGGATCGCCGCGGGAATCGGCAAGGAAGGCGTGCTCGGGGACCCGCTGATCCTGGTCGGGATCGCCCTGACCGCGGTCGGCCTCGCCTTCAAGACCTCGATCGCCCCCTTCCACCAGTGGACTCCCGACGTCTATGAGGGTGCGCCGACGCCGGTGACGGCGTTCATGGCCGTGGCGACCAAGGCTGCCGCGTTCGCGGTCTTCATCCGCTTCTTCGACGTCGCTCTGGCGCCCTCGGTGGACGATTGGGACGTCGCCCTGGCCGTGCTGGCGGCGATCACGATCGTGGTCGGCAACGTCGGCGCGATCGCCCAGACCTCGCTGAAGCGGATGCTCGGTTACTCGGGAGTTGCCCAGGCCGGTTACATGCTCGGCGGGCTCGTCGTCGCCTCCGAGGCCGGGGTCAATGCCCTTGTCTTCTACCTCGCCGCCTACACCCTGATGAATCTCGCCGCCTTCGCGGTGATCGTCGCCCGCGAGCGCGAGAGCGGGCACGGCGATCAGATCGGCGCGGTCGAGGGCATCGGGCGCGATCGCCCCCTGCTCGCCTGGTCGCTGACGATCTCGATGCTCGGTCTCGCGGGCCTCCCGGCGACCGCCGGGTTCATCGGCAAGCTGTATCTGATCGAGGCCCTGGTCGCCGGCGACTTCACCTGGCTGGCGGTGTTCATCGCGATCGGCACGATGATCTCCCTCGTCTACTACCTGCGGGTGGTGGCGGCGGTGTGGGCCCAGCCGGCGGCGCGGCCGGCGCCAGGCGACGCAGTGCCGGCGATCGCTGGGGCCTCGCCGGAGGCCGACGCGATCGACCCGGCCGCCGGTAGGCGCGCCTACCTCCTCGGCCCAGCGCTGCTGGCGGCAGCCGGCACGGTCGTCGTCGGGATCGTCCCCGAGCCGCTGGTCCGCTTCGCCGAGCACGCCGGCAGTTCGCTGGCGCCCTTCCTCTAGCCCACCCAAACCA
>JBBRHQ010000012.1:0-19686 GCA_038222365.1 Solirubrobacterales bacterium | reverse complement strand
CTGGACCCGCGACGGGGCCCGGGCGCTCCGCGTAGCCCGGGCAATCGACAGCGGGGTGATCTCGATCAACTCGAACAGCTCGGTGCGCGTATCGACGCCGTTCGGGGGCTTCAAGCAATCGGGCATCGGACGCGAGCTGGGCCCCGATGCCCTCGACGCCTACACAGAAGTCAAGAATGTTTATTACGCGACCGAGGGGAGCTGAGCAGCGTGGCCGGACGACTCGAGAGGAAGGTCTGCGTGATCACCGGTGCCGCCAGCGGGATCGGGGCCGCGACGGCGGAGCTCTTCGCCGAGGAGGGGGCGACGGTGGTCGGCGTCGACCTCGACTCCGGCGCCGCGGGCGAGCTGGCGATCCAGGCCGACGTCAGCGACGAGGAGCAGGTGCGCGGCATGTACGCGCGGGCGCGGGAGGAGCTCGGTCGCGTCGACGTCCTCTTCAACAACGCTGGGATCAACCCCAACGACGACACCTCGGTGCTGGAGACCTCGCTCGAGGCCTGGCAGCGGGTCCAGGACGTCAACCTGCGCAGCGTCTTTCTCTGCTGCAAGCACGGCATCCCGCACCTGCTCGATGCCGGAGGGGGCTCGGTCATCAACACCGCCTCCTTCGTCGCGGTGATGGGAGCGGCGGTCTCGCAGATCTCCTACACGGCGTCGAAGGGAGCCGTGCTTTCGCTATCGCGCGAACTCGGGGTCGAGTTCGGCTCCCGCGGGGTGCGGGTCAACGCGCTCTGTCCCGGGCCGGTAAACACACCGTTGCTGCAGGAGCTGTTCGCCAAGCACCCGGCGAAGGCGCAGCGGCGCCTCGTCCACATCCCGGTCGGACGGTTCGGGGAGGCCAGGGAGATCGCTCAGGGCGCCCTCTTCCTAGCCAGCGACGACTCCTCCTTCGTCACCGCCTCGACTTTCATGGTGGATGGCGGGATCTCCGGCGCCTACGTCACGCCGGAGTAGTCCCCCGGCCCCGCTCAGCGCCGGGCGCGGTAGGCGGCGAAGTCGAGGAACCCGGCTCCGAGCCGGCGGCCGAGCCGGTTCCAGACCGGCATCGCCTCGCGAGTCCGGCGGGTGAAGTCGGCGGGGTCGATCCCGACCCGGGCGGCGTCCGATTCCTCGGTGATGTCGCCGATCCAGGACTCCGCGTCGGCGATGCTGACCTCGGGATGGAACTGGACCCCCCAGGCGGACTCCCCGACCCGGAAGGCCTGAAGGCATGCCTCATTTCGAGCCAGCGCGACCGAACCCGGAGGAAGCGGAGCAGCGTAGCTGTGCCACTCGAAGGCACTGAAGCGGGGCGGCAGGGTGCCGAGGACGGGATCGTCGAGGCCTTCCGCGGTCAGCTCGACGTCGAACCAGCCGATCTCGGGGCGCGTCAGGCGCTGCGGCGGCGCGCCCGCGGCCTCGGCGAGGAACTGTGAGCCGAGGCAAACTCCGAGCAGCGGCGTCTGGCGCTCGAGCAGCTCGGCGGTCAGCGCTTTTTGCTCGCGCAGCCAGCCGTGCGCCTCTTCCTGGTCGGCGTGGGTGGAGGCGCCGAAGACCATCACCGCTTCGTAGCTCTCCGGTTCCTGCGGTGGCGCGCCGTCTTCGGTCGCCACCCACCAGTCGAGCTGGGCGCCGGCCTTCTCGGCCTCTTTCGCCCAGACCCCGGGGCCGGCATCCCGCTCGTAGACGATCGCCAGGGCTCGCATTGGCGCAGCCTAGCCAGCCGCGCAGCGACTCGCGCCTATTGCGATCTACATTATTGCGCTATACATAAGTATTGGACATCAAATAGGCACTGCTATGCTGCTATGCATTATGGCAAAGAGCATAGGTAGCCCGGCCAACCCATTCCACTTCGGCTCACTCGCTCTGGATCAGTCCTTCGCCGATCGCGAGGCGGAACTGCGCGAGCTGAAGGGGGACGTGCTCAACGGACAGGACGTGGTGATCTTCGCCCCCCGCCGATACGGCAAGTCCTCACTGGTCTGGAGAGCGATGCAGGAGCTGGTCGGCGAGCGCGTGCTGGTGGCCTACGTCAACCTGATGACGACGCCGACCAAGGAGAAGCTGGCCGAGAAGCTGGCCGCGGCGATCTACGAGAACATCAGCTCGCTGACCGAGAGAGCGAGGGAGAGGGCTCTGGCTCCGTTCCGCGGCCTGCGGGTCGAACCGACGATCACGATCGATCCCAACGACGGCTCGCTCGGGTTCTCCTTTGCCGCAGGACGTCAGCAGACAGACGTCGACGCGACGCTCGAGCGCCTCCTCGCCCTACCGGCCGAGCTGGGAGCGGCGAGGGAGGGCCGGGTGGCGCTGATCTTCGACGAGTTCCAGGAGGTCGTGATGATCGACCCCGGCCTGCCGAAGCTGATGCGAACGATCTTCGAGCAGCAACCCGAGGTCGGGCACGTCTACCTGGGCAGCAGGCGTCACATGATGGAGCGCATCTTCAATGACGAGAACGAGCCGTTCTGGAGGAGCGCCAAGCAGATGGAGCTGGCGATGATCGAGCCGGGCGAGTTCCGGGGCTTTCTCCTCGAATGCTTCCAGGACACCAGCAAGGGCATTGCCGCCGATGCCCTCGACGCAGCCCTGAAGATCACCCATGGCCACCCCTACGGGACGCAGGAGCTCTGCTACTTCCTTTGGGAGCAGACTCCCTTCGACGCGACCGCCACCGGCGCCGAGCTCGACCGGGCGCTTCAGGGCGTGCTGCGATCCGAGCACGCCCATCTGAGCGGGGTGTGGGAGAGCGCCGCCGCCGGCCAGCGTACCGTCCTCGCGGCTCTGGCGGTCGAGCCCGGCCATCCGCTGCGTGCCGAGTACCGCGCCCGCCACGGCCTTCCCTCCATCCCGACGATCCAGAGCGCGATCAGGGCGCTGGCTCGCAGGGAGCTGATCCTGCGCGAGGGCGACGGGGCGGACCGAATCGCCGAGCCCTTTCTGCGGGAGTGGATCGGGGCCAACGTGATCGGCCGGGCGGGGGTTCAGCCCTCCGGGGCCCTATAGGTGTGCCAGTAGAGCACCGGCCCTTCGCCGAAAGCCCCTCGGCGGCTCAACTCCAGGACCCCGGCGGCGGCCTTCGCCGTGTAGACCGGCTCGAGCAGGACGCCGTCCTCGGCGAATCTGGAGATCGCCTCTGCGCCGGCTGCGGTCGAATGCCCGTAACCGAGCCCGAGCCAGTCGGTTCTTAGATCGAGATCGGTTCCGCGCAGATCGATATGGCGCGGCGGCGTGCCGAGCGAGTGGCGGCGGATGAGACGCTGGGTGCGCCGCGCGAGCCTGGCGACCGCGCCGGCGCTGAGCGGCGTCAGGTCGTTGACCAGGACGCAGACCAGTCGGGAGCGGAGGCCGGCCAGCCTCAGCCCCAGCAGCAGGCCTGCCGCGGTGCCGCCGCTGCCCAGGGCGAGGACCACGTGGGAGGGCTCCGGAAGCTCTCCGGCGGCGACCTGGCGGCCGAGCTCGAGGCCGGCCTCGACGTAGCCGACGCAACCCAGCGGCACCGACCCTCCCGGCAGGATCAGATAGGGAGGCCGCAGCCGGCCCCCCGTGCGCGCCACGATCAGGGCTCCGGCAAGGGCGAAGGCCCGCCACACCCCGCCGGCGAAGCGCAGCTCGGCGCCGCTGGCGCGCATCCGTCGCAGCTGCCGACGGACGTGGTCGTCCTCGGGCTGGGGAACGAGGACGAGGACGGCCCGCATCCCCAGGTCGCGGGCATAAAGCGCCGTAGCCAGCCCGTGGTTGGTCCCGATCGCCCCTCCGGTGATCACCGTGGCGCGCCGCCGCCGCATGGCGTCGCCGAGCAGCCACTCGAGCTTGCGGGTCTTGTTGCCGGCATAGCGGCCGTAGAGCCCGTCGTCCTTGAGCCAGACCTGCGCCTCGCCGCAGGCCGAGGCGGCCTCCAGCACACGCACCGGGGTCGGGGCGACGCCGAGCGGCAGCCTCTGCAGGTCCAGGTCGAGGGTGGGGACGGAGGATTCGATGGCGCCCTCTTTAGCGCACCGCCGCCGCCTGAGCCGCGGCGGATGAGATATATGAGCAAACGCCAACCTTGCGCTTGCCGGAGACTTACGTATACTCACGCCGCGAGACACGCCTAATCCATCCCGGCACGCCGGGATGGAGCGGGGGACCCAGTGGAGATCTCTGAATCTCCGGGGGCGAATCGGATCAGTCCGTAGCGCAGCTCTCTCAGCGCGAGCCCGACAGCTAACCCCGCAGGCTCGAGAAAGAGAGGTTGCCCGTGCACCCGCATACCCGCTTCTCCCTGGCCCTAACCGCGAGCTGTGCCGCGGCGCTGCTGCTCCCCGGCGCGGCCCTCGCGGCGAGCGCCTCCTCCGGCGGCGTGCGGGCACCCGCCAATCCGAAGGTCGACGACGTGGTCTGCGTCAGCCGCTGCGTCTCCGGGCACAAGGCGACTCCCGGCGCCACAGTCAAGGTCAAGGGCGCCTTCCTCGACCGGGTCACCAGGGTTGTCTTCCGCGGCAAGGACGGGCCGCTTCGCGCCCGCTATGAGTCGCGTGATCTGCAGCGGGCCAAGGCGGTCGTCCCCAAGGGCGCGATCGCCAGCAGGCCCTACGTGATCGACAGCCACGGCAACGTCTCCAACCGCTCCCGCCGCAGGCTGGAGATCCTCCCGCCGAGCGCGATCCCGGAGGAGGTCTTCCCGGTGCGCGGCTGGCATACATTCGGCAGCTCGGGGTCGCGATTCGGCGCGGCGCGAAGCGGCCACACCCACCAGGGCCAGGACATCGGCGCCGCCTGCGGGACGAGGCTGGTCTCGGTCCGCAAGGCGAGGGTCCGCTACCGCGCCTACGAGGGCGCCGCGGGCAACTACGTCGTCCTCCACAACGTCAACACCCATACCGACTTCGTCTACATGCACCTGATCAAGCCCGCGGCGGTGCGGCCCGGAGAGGTGATCAGCGCCGGTCAGAAGGTCGGCTACGTCGGCCAGACCGGGGACGCGACCGGCTGCCACCTGCACTTCGAGTTCTGGAGGGGCATCTGGTACGGCGGCGGGCACCCGGTCGATCCGCTCCACTTCCTGAAGCTGCTCGACGCCAAGAGCTGAGCGGGCGCGACACCGATCGGAGCCCGGATCGGGGATGATCGCCCCCGATGGCGCGCCTCCTGCTCGGACCCCTGCTTCGCTACGTCAACGAGACCGAGGCGACTGTCTGGGTCGAGACCGATGCCCCCTGCGAGGTCGAGGTGCTCGGGCACCGGGAGCAGACGTTCACCGTCGAGGGGCACCATTTCGCCCTCGTCTGCGTCGAAGGGCTCGAGCCCGGCAGCGACAACCCCTACCGGGTGGCGCTCGACGATGAGGAGCGCTGGCCGGAGGGCTCCGACTTCCCGCCGAGCACGATCCGGACGCTGGGCGGCTCGCAGCCGCTGGAGGTCTGCTTCGGCTCCTGCCGCGTCGCCCTGCCCCATACGGAGCCCTACGTTCACACACAGGATCGCCACGAGGAGGGTTTCGAGTACGACGCCCTTTACGTCCTCGCGGCGGAGATGACCCGCGGGGAAGGAGGCTCCTGGCCGCAGATCTTGATGCTGCTCGGCGACCAGGTCTACGTCGATGAGGGAGCGCCGCAGACCCGCCGGCGGATCAGGGAGAGGCGGGGGACGGACGAGCCTCCGGGGGAGGAGGTCACCGACTTCGAGGAGTACACCTGGCTCTATCACGAGAGCTGGGGGGACCCGTTGATTCGCTGGCTGTTCTCGACCGTCTCGACCTCGATGGTCTGGGACGACCACGACATGAGCGACGACTGGAACATCTCGCGCTCCTGGCTCGAGGAGATGAGGGCGAAGCCGTGGTGGCACCGCCGCGCCGTCGCCGGGATCGCCAGCTACTGGATCTACCAGCACATCGGCAATCTCTCGCCTCGGGAGCTGGCCGAGAACGACCTCTACCAGAGCGTCCGCGGCGATGACGACGCCACCGCCAAGCTCCGCGAGTTCGCGGTCGGGATCGACTCCGAGTCACACGGCGCCCGCTGGAGCTTCTATCGCGATCTCGGGCACGGGACCAGGGCGATCTTCCTGGACTCCCGGGCCGGCCGGGTGCTGAGGGAGGACCGCCGCGCGATGGTCGACGACGAGGAGTGGACGTGGGTGGTCGATCACGCCAGCGGCGACTTCGACCACCTGCTGCTCGCGACCACCGTGCCCTACCTCCTGGCCCCGGGCCTGCATCACCTCGAGGCCTGGAGCGAGCGGGTCTGCGACGGCGCCTGGGGGATGGCGGCGGCGCGCGCCTGTGAGAAGCTCCGCCGCGGGGTCGACTTCGATCATTGGGCTTCCTTCGGCTCCTCCTTCGCGAAGCTGCGGGAGCTGCTCGCGGAGGTGGCCTCTGGCGCCCGTGGCGAACCGCCGGCCTCGATCGTGGTGCTCTCCGGAGACGTTCACCACGCCTACCTCGCGGAGGTCGGCTTCCCGGCTGACGACGGGGTCAGGAGCTCTGTCTACCAAGCGGTCTGCTCCCCCTATCGCAACCCGCTGTCGAGCAGGGAGCAGCGGGTGATCCGCGCCGGGTTTTCGCGCCCGATGACTGCGGCGATGCGGGCGCTGGCGCGCTCGGCCGGGGCGCCGGCGCCGGGAATCGGCTGGAGGCTGGTGCAGGGACCTTTCTTCGACAACCAGGTGGCGAGGTTGACGATCGAGGGCCGAAGCGCCTCGATGCAGCTCGAGAAGACCGTCCCCGGAGACGAGGACGAGCGCCGGCTCGAATGCGTCTTCGAGCAGCCGCTCGCCTGACGCCGTCGCCGGGGGAGATGACCTGCCGCTCGGCCAGCCGGGTGATAGCGTTTGAACAAGGACAGGGCGCTTTCTGCGACGGCGATCACCGGAGGAACTGGGAATGAGAGGAAGCTTGAGGTTGCTGATCGCCGCGGTCGCGGTATGTGTTTTTGCCTTGACTGCGCCCGCCGCGCTCGCCGCCAAGCCAAAGGTGAAGATCGTCAGCGAGGGTCAAAGCGCGATCCTCGCCCGCAACTCTCTCAAGGCCAGGGTCGTGCTCCGCGTGAAGAGGGGCCGGCGGGCCACGGTCGCGGTTCGGGCCGCGTCGGCAACCTTCGATGAACCGAACTTCGCAGCCCTGACCAAGACCCGTAGGCTGCGTTTTCGCCACTCCGGCGCGAAGACGGTGAGGCTTGCTCTGCGGCCTGGGGCCCGGAACGAGATCAAGAGCTGCGAGGCTCGCACGCTACGGGTGAGGGCCGGATCGGCCCGGGATAAAACGGCGCTCCGGCGCCAACGCGCTGACTGCAGGCCGAAGCCGATCGACCTCTCCCGCGCCTCGGAGTGCGACTTCATCGGACAGCAGGACGGCTCGCTCTGCATGCTGCCCTTCCCCGACAACTTCTATACGGCAAAGGACTCGAGCACCAACACCGGCAGGCGGATCGCCTTCGAGAGCGACGCGATGCCGGCCAACGCCTCCGGCGCGCACATCGACCCAGCGCCCTATGCGCGTAACGACGGCTTCAGCCCGGGCCAGGCGATCGTCCTGCGGGTGCCGGGCCTCGACACCCCCGCGGCGCTGGCAAACACGAACGCGGTCCCGATCAACCACCAGGGGCGCTATACCGACCGCAACACCCCGGTGGTCGTGATCGACGCGTCCACCGGCAAGCGCTGGCCGATCTGGGTCGAGATCGACTCCGGCGCCGCCAGCCCCGACGACACAGCCCTGCTGATCCACCCGGCGAAGAACTTCATCGCCAAGCACCGCTACGTGATCGCCCTGCGAAACCTCAAGGACGACTCGGGCAAGACGATCCCCGCCCCCGAGGGCTTCCGCTACTACCGCGACAGGCTGCCCTCCTCGAAGGGCCAGATCAACAAGCAGCGCCGCCGCTTCGAGAGGGTCTTCAAGAATCTGCGCGCTGCGGGGATCGACCGCTCGAACCTCTACCTCGCCTGGGACTTCACGGTCGGCTCCGATCAGAGAATCGCCTCGCGGATGCTCCAGATCCGCGACGACGCCTTCTCCCAGCTCGGCGACACCGACCTCGCCGACGGCGAGGTCACCGGCACGGCGCCGGCGTTCAACGTGACCAAGGTCTGCGACAGCACCAACCCCGACACGGTCGACGACGACCCCGACGTCGATCCCTGCCCCGAGTCCTTCCCCAGCGATCTCGCTCGCGAGGTCTACGGCACCTTCACCGTCCCCTGCTACATGACCACGGTCGGCGGCGTGCCCTGCGCACCCGGCAGCATCTACAACCTCGGCTCCGACGGCAAGCCGACCCAGAACGGCAGCTGGAGCGCCAACTTCATCTGCATCGTCCCGCACTCGATCGTCGACGACGCGGGTCACTCGCCCGGCCGCCCGGTCGTCTACGGGCACGGACTGCTCGGCAGCGCCGGCGAAGTCACGTCGGACGCCCAGCGCGGCCTCTCCCAAGCCCACAAGATGATGCACTGCGCCACCGACGAGATCGGCTTCTCGAGCGCAGACGTCGGCTCGGCAGTCCTCGCCCTCCAGGACATGAGCAAGTTCCCGACCCTGGCCGAGCGCACCCAGCAGGGCCTGCTGAACGAGCTCTACCTCGGGCGGCTGATGGACAACCCCGGGGGCTTCGCCTCGGCCAAGGCCTTCCACGAGGACCAGACGGCGGCCGGCGACCCCGCTCACTTCAACGACGCGATCAGCCCGACCGACTCGACCAACCCCTCGGTGATCGACACCAGCAGGCTCTATTACAACGGAAACAGCCAGGGCGGCATCCTCGGTGGCGCCTTCACGGCGATCTCCCCGGACGCGACCCGCACCAGCCTCGGGGTTTCGGGGATGAACTACTCGGTGCTGCTCAACCGCTCCAAGGACTTCGACACCTACCAGACGTTCCTCAACCCCGCCTATCCGAGCAAGCTGAAACAGGCGCTGGTGCTCTCCATGGTCCAGATCCTCTGGGACTCGGGCGAGCCCGATGGCTACGCACGGCGGATGACCTCGGACCCGCTGCCTAACACCCCGCCGCACGAGGTCTTGATGAACATCGGCTTCGGCGATCAGCAGGTGACCTCCTGGCAGGCGGACGTCGAGGCGCGGACGATCGGCGCCAGGGCGCACTCTCCAGTCGTCTACGACGGCCGCTGGCCCGGCGTCGACCCGCTGTTCGGGATCCCGCGGATCACCGGTTACCCCTACAGTGGCTCGGCGATCGTCTACTGGGACGCCGGCCCGCTCGACTGGTCCCCGGGACTCGGCAACGGCCCGCCACCGCTGACCAACACCCCCAACCGCAGCGGAGAAGACCCCCACGAGCTGCCCCGCAGGACGCCCGCTGAGCAGCAGATGGTCTCCGACTTCCTCCAGCCCGACGGCGTCAGCCACATCACCGACACCTGCAGCGGCGGCCCCTGCTACGCGGGGACCTTCACCGGCCCGCCAATCCCTTAGCCGACCTGGCTGGAGGCGAGGGCAGACAGGCGGAAGTGCCCGAATGAGCGGCCGGCGATCCTCGCCAGCTCTTCCGCGGAGCGCTCGGCAAGAACCGAGACGCGGCGCGGTGGCTCATCCCCCTCGAGCCAGGTGACGGTCCCCGGCCAGTATGGGCCGGGTTTCGAGTCCGGCCGATGGAAGGCCGAGGCGAAGATCCAGTTGCCGGTGTTGTGGAGTTGCCCGCCGCCGGCCAGCGGCCATGGAGCCTCACCCCCGCGAGGCCCGGCCCGGTGGCTGTGGCCGACGATCACGTGCTCGGCGTCGATCCGCAGCCTGTGCACCGCTTTGCTGATCCCGGCGATCCCGGCGTTGCTGATCGCGGCCGCCGAGAGGTCGGGTTCGAAGTGCGTTCCCAGAAGGCGATTCAGCGTCCAAGTCGCGGCGGGGACGGCACCCTGCGAGATCAGCGCAGCGACGATCCGCCGCCGGCGCGGGTGGTCGCCCTCCCCGGAGACCCACTTCCAGGCGCGCTCCTCGAAGGCCGGCTTGCCGGCCGAATCGCGCCGGGCGCCGGATTGCGCGAGGCCGAAGGCGAGGCCGTAGAGCGGCGCCAGCAATCGCTCGTAATCGTCGGGCCCGGCCGGGTCCGGAAGGGGCCGGGTCACTCTCGCAACCGCGGCGCTCCCAATGCACTCGCCGCGGGGCACGTTCATGTGGTAGTCCATGTAATGGCCGTGCATCGCGTAGACGCCGTCTCGCAGCCACGCCCCCGGATAGGACATCTCGAGCTCCGCGGAGCCGAGCCAGCCGGCGATCAGCGACGCCGGGGCCGAGGAGGGAGCGAAGCGGTTCTCGACCCCGAGCCGCGCGTCGCCCCCGGCCGGGTGCTGGTCGAGCAATGGGTCGGCAAGCCGATGGTCGTGGTTCCCGGGCAGCATCAGGACCGTGCGGCCGGCCACCGTCTCGCTGAGGTCCTCGAAGAATGGGCGCGCCGCCTTGAGCGCGAGGCCGAGTGGCAGGCCCCGCATTTCGACCGTGTCTCCGAGCAGCACGATGCGATCGGCGCCGGCGATCTCCTCCATCAGGGCTCGCCGCACCGAGGCGTCGCGCAGCAGGTCCTCGCGCGAAGTGCTGCCGATGTGGAGGTCGGAGACGATCGCCGTTCGCATCGCACCAATCTATGCGGGATAGACTCGCGGCGCGATGGCCCCGGAGCCAAGCGAGAGCCGTGTTCCGCGAGTGCTCGCGATCGACGCCGGCGGCACGATGACCGACACCTTCATCGTCGACGAGGCGGGGCGCTTCGTGGTCGGCAAGGCGCAGACCACCCCCGAAGACGAGTCGGTCGGCTTCATGCGCTCCTCCGAAGATGCCCTCGAGCAATGGGGCACGAGCCCGGAGCGCTCCTTCCCGGGCATCGTTTCGGGCATCTTCAGCGGCACCGCGATGCTCAACCGGCTGCTCTCGCGCCAGGGCCTCGAGATCGGCGCGATCGTCAGCGCCGGGCAGGAGGACTACCTCCGGATCGAGCGGGGGATCCAGACCTACCTCGGCTACTCCTACTCGGACCGCCTCCATCTCGCCACCCACTTCCACAACGAGCCGTTGGTCCCGCGCGAGCGGATGAAGGGGGTTCGTGGCCGCATCGATGTGCTCGGCGCCGAGGTCCTGCCGCTGCGCGAGGAGGACGCCCGGCTGGCCGCGGCCGAGCTGCTCGACGCCGGGGTTGAGGGGATCTGCATCTCGCTGCTGTTCAGCTACCGAAGCGCCGAGCACGAGTTGCGAGTGGCCGAGATCGTCGAAGAAGAGAAGCGACGACGTGGCCTCGACGGGGAGGTGCCGGTGTTCGTCTCCTCCCAGCTCTACCCGATGCGTCGCGACCTGCCGCGGCTCAACTCGACACTGATCGAGGCCTACGCGGCCGAGCCCTCCCGGGGAACGCTCCAGGCCGTGCGAGAGAGGACCAAGCGGGACGGCGCCGGCTTCGAGCTGCGGGTGATGGCCTCCCACGGAGGGACGATCTCGATCGAGGCCAGGGAGCTGGCTCGCACCCTGGTCTCCGGACCGATCGGAGGCGTCGTCGGCGGCAGCCGGCTGGCGCGGGTCATGGACCTGCCGAACGTCCTCTGCACGGACATCGGTGGCACTTCCTTCGACATAGCTCTGGTGACCGACGGCCGCTTCGAGATCACCCAGACGCCCGACATCGCCCGCTTCCTGCTGGCGATGCCGCTGGTCAAGATCGATTCGCTCGGCGCCGGCACCGGCTCCCTCGTCCGGGTGAACCCGAACTCGAACCGCCCCGAGCTCGGCCCCGACTCGGCCGGGTCGCGGATCGGCGTCTGCTGGCCCGAGGGTGGATTGGAGACCGTCTCGGTGACCGATCTCAACCTGGTCCTCGGCCGGGTCAACCCCGACTACTTCCTCGGCGGCGACGTCGAGCTCGATCCCGAGCGCGCCCGGGCGGAAGTGGAGAGGCAGGTGGCCCTGCCTCTCGGGCTCGAGGTAGAGCAGGCGGCTGCCGGCGTGATCGAGCTGTTCGAGCAGACGCTGAAGAACGAGGCGGTCGGGCGGATCCTCGGCAAGGGCTACTCCCCCGCGGACTACGCGTTGCTCTGCTACGGCGGCGGCGGGCCCCTGCACGTCGCGGGCTACACGGATGGCGTCCCCTATCGCGACGTCCTGGTGCCGGCCTGGGCGGCGGGGTTCAGCGCCTACGGCTGCGCCTGCGCCCCGTTCGAGTACCGCTACGACCAGACGATCGACATGCCGATCGCGCCAGGGCAGGACGAGCTGGAGAAGGCGGGGGTGGGGATGATGATCTCCGGCTACTGGGAGGGCCTGGAGGAGCGGGTCTCTGAGGAGTTCGCCAAGTCAGGGATCGAGCCCGGGCAGATCGCCTTTACCCACGCGGTCCGGATGCAGTACTACGGGCAGCTCAACGACATCGAGATCGTCTCCCCACACGATCAGATCGAGGAAGCCGGCCAGGTGGACGATCTGATCGGCGTCTTCGAGGAGGCCTACGGGAAGGTCTTCGCGCGATCGGCGCGCTCGCCCGAGCTCGGCTATCTCGTCACTCACGCGATCGTGCTCGGCTCGGTCGAGGTCGAGAAGCCGGCGCTACCCGACGACGAGGAAGCCGCGGGGACGCCCCCGACCAAGGCAACCCGGCCCGTGTGGTGGCAGCGCCCAGGCAGCTCGAAGGCCGAGCCGGCGCAGACCGGCCTCTACGAGCTCGCCGACGTCCTCGCCGGCAACGAGATCGAGGGCCCGGCGATCGTCGAGTCGGTCGCCACCACGTTCGCGATCCCCCCGGGCCGCTCGGCCCGGCTCGATCGCCACCAGATCTTCCACCTCAGCGGTGGAGGCGAGGATGCGCGGTGAGTAGAGTTTCGGAGGTGAGCGAGACGGGCGCACTCCAGAGCACGGAGGAGCTGCTGGGCTCGCTTCAGCAGCGCGAGCGCCGCGTCGGCGCCAACGGGATCGAGATTGCCTACGACGAGCTCGGCGACCCCGATGGGGAGCCGCTGCTCCTGGTCATGGGGCTGGGGATGCAGATGATCGCCTGGGACGAGGGCTTCTGCGACCTGCTCGGCGAGCGCGGCTACCGGGTGATCCGCTTCGACAATCGCGACGCCGGCCACAGCACCAAGTTCGATCAGGCCGGTGTCCCCAGCCGGGGGGCGATGATCTCCGGCACCGGCCGTCCGGCCTACCTGCTTTCGGATCTTGCCTCGGACACCGTCGGGCTGATGGACGAGATCGGAGTCGAGCGGGCTCACATTGCCGGCGTCTCGATGGGCGGGATGATCTCGCAGGAGATCGCGATCAGGCATCCGAACCGCCTGTTCTCGATGGCCTCGATCATGTCGACGACCGGCAGCCGCTGGCTGCGCTGGCCGAAGTGGAAGGCGATGGCGACCCTGATGGCGAGGCCGCCCCGCGACCCAGAGGCCTACATGCGGCTCGCGGCCCGCACCTTCGAGGTGATCGGTTCACCGGGGCAGCGCATGGACGACGGGTCCTTCCGGGTCCTGGTCGAGGCCTCCTACCGCCGCTCCTTCTACCCCGAAGGGGTCGCTCGCCAGCTGCACGCGATCAACTGCTCCGGCAACCGCACCCGGGCTCTTCGCCGGGTGAATCTGCCCGCCCTGGTGATCCACGGCGCGGTCGACCCGCTGATCCGCGCCGCGGCGGGGAGGGCGACGGCGCGGGCCATCCCCGGCGCCAGGCTGAAGGTCGTCCCCGGAATGGGGCATGACCTGGCCCCGGCGTTCTGGCCGCAGATCGTCGCGGCGCTGGACTTCAACGCGCGGAGGCGGCGGGCCGCCTCGGCGCTCACCGCCTGAGCGGTGGCCGTCGTCGTCGGCGAGGAGCGGCTCGCCCCCGCCAACGGGATCGAGATCGCCTACCAGGAGATCGGCGACGCGGGAGACGCGCCGCTGCTCCTCGTGATGGGCCTCGGGTCGCAGATGATCCATTGGGACGAGGAATTCTGCGGTTTGCTGGCCGAACGCGGCTGCCGGGTGATCCGCTTCGACAACCGCGACATCGGCCACTCGACCAAGCTGGTCGGGGCGCCGGTCCCGGGTCCCGTGATGTTCGTTGGCGGGGGCATCCCCGCCTACGACCTGAGGGAGATGGCGACCGACGCCGTCGGACTGCTCGACCATCTGGAGATCGAGCGGGCCCATGTCGTCGGCGCCTCGATGGGGGCGATGATCTCTCAGGTAGTCGCGATCGAGCGGCCCGACCGGGTGGCGTCGCTGTGCTCAATCATGTCGACCACCGGAGATCGTGCCGTCGGGCGGCCGAGGCCCACCGCGATCGGCGCGATCAGCCGGCCGCCGGAGCCGACCCGGGAGGGCTACGGCGAGGCCGCGATCCAGATCTCACGCGCGATCGGTTCGCCCGCCTATCCGCTTGACGAGGAGCGACGGCGCGAGCTTGGCCGCAGGAGCTATGACCGCAGCCACTATCCGGCGGGAATCGCCCGCCAGCTGCATGCAATCACCACCGCGACGGATCGCACCGAGGCGCTGGGCCGCCTGCGGATGCGGGCTCTGGTCATGCACGGGACCGAGGATCCACTGATCTCCCTGAGCGGCGGCGAGGCGACCGCGCGGGCGATCCCAGGAGCCCAGCTGAAGGTCTTCTCCGGCATGGGCCACGACCTCCCGCCGGCGCTCTGGCCCTCGTTCGTTGAGGAGATCGGCGCCCACATCGCCGCCGCCCAGCCCGCCTGAGCGGACCGCCCCTCGACCGCCCCCCACCGAGGTGGGACCTTTGAAGCGTCTATATCGCGGCTGAAAGGTCCCACGTACCGTCAGGTGTGACGCGAAGGCTTCGTTGCGCTCTTTTTTGCAGCATGGAACGCACCGTTCGTGCGATGCCATCGGGGTCCGCCTTCAACCTCCGGTAGGTGAAACGAATCACCTGATAGCCCGCCAGCTGCAGGACCTCGTCGCGACGGCGATCTCGCTCGAAGGCGGCAACGGTCCGGTGGTACTCGAAGCCGTCCATCTCGACGGCGAGCCGAGCTGCGGGCCAGACAGCGTCCACCTCCAGGCCTTCGACCGAGTAATTCATCGAGGGAGTTGGGATTCGCGCTCGGCAGCACAGTCGGAGGAGTGCCCGCTCGAGCTCCGATCGCGTGTACTGAGTCGAGATCGACTGGTGCAGCTTGCCGAGCTCGGACCGCAGCGGCCGCACCCCGTGCCGGCCTCGACTCCGTTCGAGCAGCTCCTCCACGGCCTGAAGATCGAAGATTCCGATCAGGTCCGCCTTCTCGATTGCTTTTCTCAATCCTCGAGGTGAAACCTCGGCGAGATCGAGCAGGGTCCGCGGCACAGCGGTGACGGGGATGCCACCGAGCATCGTGCGGTCCTCCGGCTCAAAGCGGCGGGGCCGATGCACGATCAATCTGGGCCGGTGGTGGCGAGTGCGACCGATTGCGGTGACGTCGATCGCCGCAGGGGAGGATGGCCGCAGATTCCAGAGCTCGGCCGCGCTGCGGTGCGAGAGGACGGCGCCGTCGCCACAGGCGAGCACCGCGGCGATCATCCTTGCCTCGGCGCTGAGAGATGCGTGGCCGACTGCGTAGACGCCCTCGTGGAGACGAATCAGCTGGCCGGTCCCGATTCTCCGGCGAATGGAATCGTTGCTGACCCCGAATGAATTCAGTTGGGAATGATTGACCACCCCGTGCTGGTTCGTGGCGATTTGTGCAATTGGCGCGTTACCGCCCTCACCTGGGACCTTTGAAGCGTCTATATGACGGCCGAAAGGTCCCACGTCGGGCATGGGAGGAGGGTGGAGGCGGCGGTCGCGCCGGTGGCGCGTCAGATGTGCCGTTTCCGCGCCGGGTCGGGCCGGCGCGGCGTTAGAGTCCCCCAAGCGATGCCGATCGTCGAGGAGACGCGCAGGCTGGAGCCGCGGGGGACGGGGGGGATCGGCTGGGAGGGCCGCCGGCTGGACGAGATGCTCGCCACCTCCGAGCGGCTTTTCGCCGAGACCGGCCACTACAGCGGAATCTCCGAGCTCGCGATGATGGAGTCCGACCCGATCGGCTACGAGAAGCTCTTCGCCCGGCTGCGCGGGGGGCTGGTCTCCGCCCGCGAGACGGCGCTGAACATCTCGGCCTCGCCGATTGTGCGCGAGTTGGGTGAGCTCTGCTTCGCCCTCTACACGCCCGAGGGGGACTCGATCGCCCTCTCGACCGGGATCATCGTCCACGTCCACACGATGTCGGATGCGATCAAGTTCATGGTCCGAAACGGCTGGGAGGACAACCCGAAGATCCGCCCCGGCGACATCTTCTCCAACAACGACCCGGTGATCGGCGACGTCCACAACGCCGACGTGCAGACCTTCGTGCCGATCTTCTGGGAGGGCGAGCTGATCGCCTGGGCCGGCGGTGTCACCCACGTCCTCGACATCGGCGCCTCGACCCCCGGCGGGGTTCCGGTGGGCCCGACCAACCGGCTCGACGACGGCATCGACCTCCCCTGCATGAAGATCGGGGAGTCCGATGAGCTCGCCGCCTGGCACCTGCTGCGCAGCCAGAAGCAGACCCGCGCGCCGATGTACTACCTCCTCGACGAGCGCACCCGGCTCGCTGGCTGCCACATGATCCGCGAGGCGCTGGAGCGGGTCGTGCTGGAGGAGGGGCTCGAGCGCTTCAAGCAGTTCAGCCGCGAGGTGATCGAGGAGGGCCGGCGCTCTTTCAAGGCCCGGATCAGGGAGATGACCGTCCCCGGCCGCTACCGCGCCGCGGCCTTCATGGACACGACCTTCGCCGATAAGCCACAGCTTCCGGCGCGGGCGCGCCGCGACTTCGTCATGCACGCCCCCTTCGAGGTGCGAATCGGCGGCGACGGCGACTACGCCCTCGACCTCGACGGCGCCTCGGCCTGGGGATGGCACTCGATGAACTGCACCCCCTCGGGCATGCAGGGCGCGATCTGGGTGATGTTTACCCAAACGCTGATCTGCAACGACAAGGTCAACGACGGCGCCTACTACGCGGTCGAGACCAACTTTCCCGAGGGGACGATCTCCAACCTCGGCGACGCCGAGGGCTCGACTGGGATCGCCTGGGCCTTCCTCCAGCCGGCCTTCACGGGCTACCCCCGCACCCTCTCGCGGGCGCTGCAGTCGCGCGGCTTCATCGAGGAGGTGATCGCCTCCTACTCGGTCTCGGGCAACGTGATCCAGGGCGGCGGGGTGGACCAGTACGGGAACTCCTCGGCGATCATGAACTTCGAGATCGCGGCCCAGGGGATGGGGGCGAAGTACGTCCTCGACGGGACCGACACCTGCGCGGCGATGTTCAACCCCGAGGGCGACGCCGGCGACGTCGAGATGTGGGAGCTGATCTGCCCGATGATCTACCTCTCGCGGCGGATCAAGCCCAACACGGCCGGACCCGGACGCCACCGAGGCGGCTCCAGCTTCGAGTCCCTGCAGATGATCTGGAACACCCCTTTCTGGGAGCTTCAGAACCTCGGCACCACCCGGCTGTTCACCTCGCAGGGGGTCTTCGGCGGCTACCCCGGCTCGACCGCCTACATCCACAACATCAAGTCCAACGACCTGCGCCGGCTGGCCGAGGCGGGGGAGCCCTACCCGGTCGCCGACGGGCCCTTCGATCAGCCGGCGCTGATGGCGATCGACGGCGAGCGCCAGCTCGAGCTGGACAACTGGACCCTGTTGGAGCCGTTCGCCGAGGGCGACCTCTACCTCTCGGTGATGAAGGGCGCCGCCGGCCTCGGCGATCCCCTGGAGCGCCCGCCGGAGGCGGTCGAGCGCGACGTCGCCGAGGGCCACCTGCTGCCGCGCTTCGCCGAGTCCGTCTACGCTGTCTCCGACCGCGACGCCGCACGAGCCCGGCGGCTCGAACGGGCCCGCCCCGCCGAGGATTGGTGGGCCGAGGAGCGCCTCCGGGTGCTCGAGGGCCGACTGATCGATCCAGTCAAGGTCGCCTACGCGGAGTCGATGAAGCTCTCCGAGCGCTGGGCGGCGGAGTTCCGCGGCTTCTGGGACCTGCCGGAGGACTTCGAGTTCGAGATCGAGACGCCGACGGTCGCCGCCGAGACGCGGGCGAAGCCCGGCAAGATCAGCCCACAGGAGTCGGCGGACAGCTTCCTCGCGAGCTCCGAGGTCGCGGTGATCGAGCCGCCGAAGGCGGCGGGGCGGACGCTCGAGCCCGAGACCCTCGCCGCGCTCCTCGACGAGCGGCTCTCGAGGGCCGAGGTGAAGCAGATCCAGTCCGCCTACAAGGACCCGGACCGCTTCGAGAAGTGGATCGGCCTGCTCCAGAAGCGCGTCCCCTACGAGGATCAGATCGTCCTCCCGGTCGGGGAGGGTCTCAACGTCGTCCGCCGCGCCGGGGACGGCGAGCTGGTGATCCGCAGCGACGCCGGGCACGACTTCTGCCGCTTCGATCAGAACTGGAAGATGCGGGCACCGATCCTGGTCCGCGACTCCGACGAGCTGCTCGAGGAGGTCTATCCGCGCATGGCCCATTGCGACCCCGAGTGGATGGAGCTGCGCGAGTTCTACTGCCCCGTCTCCGGCCGTCTGCTGGAGACCGAGGCGGTCCCCCCGGGCTACCCCGTGGTCCACGAGTTCCTCCCCGACATCGAGGGCTTCTATCGCGGCTGGCTGGGGCGCGAGGCTCCCTAGAGGCGAAAGCGCCGAAAGCGGCCCCGAATCATCAATATGGAGGCCTCGTTAACCGTGCGTTACGAGGCTTCGGCAGCCGCCCCGTGCTCGGATAGGATCCGGGCAGCAGGAAGGAGACCCCGCCCGAGGGGGAGAGCTCGGGGAACTGCCAAAGGACGGATCGACGCCGGCGAATTCACCAACACAGTCAGGTAGTCCGTCCGCCGGACGAAGCTCGGTGATCTCCCGGCTGATCACGGTCGCGGCGCTGATCGCCGCCGTCGTGCTCGTCGCGTTGCTGCTCTTCGGCGGCGGCGGGGGGCACAGCTACAAGCTGATGTTCGAGACCGCCGGCCAACTCGTCCCCGACAACCAGGTGCTGATCGGCGGAGCGCCGGCCGGGTCGGTGGACAGCATCAAGCTCACCCCGGGCAACCAGGCCGAGGTCGAGATCACGGTCGACGACCAGCTCCACCAGGGAACCACGGCGGTGATTCGCACCCCGTCGCTCTCGACCGTCGCCGGGCGCTACATCTCGCTGACCCCGGGCCCGGACAACAGCCCGGCGCTCGATGACGGGGCGACGCTCTCAGGCGACGCGACCACCACCCCGGTCGACCTCGACCAGCTCTTCGGCACCTTCACCCCGAAGACCAGGAAGGGCCTGCAGAACGTGATCCAGGGGTTCGCGGCCGTCTACGCCGGCAAGGGGAACCAGGCCAACGCGGCGTATAAGTACTTCGGCCCCGCGCTGAGCAGCACCGACCGGTTGCTGAAGGAGCTGAACCGGGACCAGGGGGTGCTGACCGACTTCATCGTCAACGGCGGCAAGGTCGTCACCGCGGTCGCCCAGAAGCGCGACGAGCTGACCTCGCTGGTCTCCAACGCGAATACTGCGCTGGGGGCGATTGCCGATCAGAACACCTCCTTCGACCAGGCGCTCCAGGTGCTTCCCCCGACCCTACGCCAGGCGAACACGACCTTCGTCAACCTGCGCGCCGCGCTCGACGACCTCGACCCCCTCGTCAACACGACGAAAAAGGCGACCAAGGACCTCAACCCCTTCCTGCTGAGGCTGCGGCCGGTCGTCAACCGGGCGGTGCCGGTGCTCACCGACCTGCGCGACACGGTCAAGG
>JBBRHQ010000011.1:0-20337 GCA_038222365.1 Solirubrobacterales bacterium | reverse complement strand
TGCGCATAGGCCTGCTCGGGCACGGGACCGTGGGCTCCGCCTTCGCCGATCTGGTGGCGCAGCGCGCCGGCGCGGTGGAGGCGGCAACCGGGCGCCGGCCCGAGATCTGCGGGATCCTCACCCGCAGCCGCGGCGACGCGGAGGAGATCCTCGGCGAGGCAGAGCTGGTGGTCGAGCTGATGGGTGGGATCGAGCCGGCCCGCGACCTCGTCCTCGCCGCTCTGCGCAACGGCAGGCCGGTGGTCACCGCGAACAAGCAGCTGCTCGCCCGCCACGGCGACGAGCTCTTCGACGCCGCCCGCGAGGCCGGCGTCCAGCTTCGCTTCGAGGCCGCCGTCGCCGGCGTCATCCCGATCATCCGGGTGATCCAGGAGAGCCTCGGCGTGACCGAGGTCTCGAAGGTGTTCGGGATCGTCAACGGCACCACCAACTTCATCCTCAGCGAGATGGCCTCGACCGGCGCCGCCTACGCCGAGGTTCTCTCCCGCGCCCAGGAGCTGGGGTACGCGGAGGCCGACCCCACCGAGGACGTCAACGGGGCAGACGCTGCGGCGAAGATGGCGATCCTGGCGCGCCTCGCCTTCCACACCCCGGTGGCGCTCGAGCAGGTCCCCTTCGAGGGAATCGAGGGAGTCCAGCCCGACGACCTCTCCTACGCCAAGGAGTTCGGGCTCTCGCTGAAGCTGCTCGGGGTTGCCGAGCGGCTCGAGGGAGGGGTCAGCGTCCGCGTCTTTCCCTGCTTCCTGTATGAGGGGCACCCGCTGGCGCCGATCGGCGGCCCCTTCAACGCGGTGATGGTCGAGGCGCCGGCGATCACCGAGGTGACGATGTCGGGGCCCGGCGCCGGCGGAGTCCAGACCGCATCCGCGGTGCTCGGCGACGTCGTCTCGATCATCAGCGGCGAGACCCCGGTCCACGAAACCCGCGAGAACCTGCCCGTGATCACCGACGTGCCGTCGTCCTTCTACCTGCACCTGGAGGTGGCCGACCGCCCCGGCGTCCTCGCGCAGATCGCCCACATCCTCGGGGAGCACGAGATCTCGGTGAAGAGCGTGGTGCAACGCGGCATGGGTGACGACGCCCGCCTGGTGATGGTCATCCACGAGTGTCTCGAGTCGAGCTTCTCCTCGGCTCTCGAGGAGATCGCACGCCTCGACTTCCTCCGCTCTCCCCCGCGGTCCATCAGGGTCATCGAGGAAGAGTTCGTGTGATGGCGCCCTCATCGCCCCCCGCGCGACGATGCCCGAGCCGCTGATAGAGCGCTATCGGGACCGGTTGCCCCTGGAGGAGGGGGATCCGGTGGTCAGCCTCAACGAGGGCTCGACGCCGCTGATTCCTGCGGAACGGCTGTCGGAGCGGGTGGGAGCACACGTCTGGCTGAAATTCGACGGGGCCAACCCGACCGGGTCGTTTAAGGACCGGGGGATGACCGTGGCGGTGTCGCGGGCCAAGGGCCGCGGGGCGGAGGCGGTGATCTGCGCTTCCACCGGGAATACAGCGGCGAGCGCCGCCGCGTATGCGGCGAAGGCCGGAATGCGGGGGGCGGTGATCGTCCCCGAGGGGAAGATCGCGATCGGCAAGCTGGCGCAGGCACTGATGCACGGGGCGCGGGTGATCGCCCTTCAGGGGAACTTCGACGACGCGCTGCGGATCGTCCGCGAGCTGGCCGAGCGCCACCCGATCGAGCTGGTCAACTCGGTCAACCCCTACCGGATCGAGGGACAGAAGACGGCGGCCTTCGAGGTGATCGAGGAGCTGGGCGAGGCTCCCGACGCGCTGGCGATCCCGGTCGGCAACGCCGGCAACGTCACCGCCTACTGGCGCGGCTTCCGCGAATCCTCCGCGGCGCCCGTCCTCTACGGCTTCCAGGCGGAGGGGGCGGCCCCGCTGGTGCGGGGCGAACCCGTGCCCGAGCCGGAGACGGTCGCCTCGGCGATCCGGATCGGCAACCCGGCCCGCTGGGAAGAGGCGATGGACGCCTTCACCGCGTCGCGAGGGCGGGTCGCCGCGGTCAGCGACGAGCAGATCCTCGACGCCTACCGCTGGCTGGCCGCTAGCGAAGGGGTCTTCTGCGAGCCCGCCTCGGCCGCCTCGGTCGCCGGCATCCTCGCTCACGGCCTCCCGGTAACCGAGGGAAGCGCGGCGCCGCAGAGCGTCGTCTGCGTGCTCACCGGCCACGGCCTCAAGGACCCCGACACCGCCCTCGGCAAGGCTCCGGCCGTGATCAGCTGCGAGAACGAGATCGCCGCAGCGGAGCGCGCCGTCTTCGACTAGCGCCGCTGCCGAGACTGCAATGAGTCACGTCATAGGTGACTCAGATCACTCTCGCGGGCGGCGCCGGCGGCGGTTGGCGAGAATGACCTTCATGGCGCCCGAGATCAGCTTCCTCTGGTGGCGGGAATGCCCCTCTTGGGAGCGGGCGCTGGCGATCCTGCGCGAGGAGATGACGGCGCAGGGCCTCGACCCCGAGCGGATCGAGCTGATCGAGGTCGGCGCCGAAGAGGAAGCGCGGCGCCTCTCCTTCCCCGGATCGCCGACCATCCTGGTCGACGGAGCCGACATCCAGCCGCCGGACCCCGAGCAGGCGATCGGCCTAACCTGCCGGGTCTACCGGCGCCGGGACGGACGGGTCTCCGCCCTGCCGGACCCCGAGGACATCAGGGAGGCGATCGGCACGTCTAGGAGGAGAGGATGAGCGAGAACGGGATGGAGATCGGCGACGTCGCCCCGCCGCTGGCCCTGCCGGGCGTCGACGGGGAGCGCCACGAGCTGGGTCCGGCGGGGCAGGCCCCGGCCAGTGTCGTCTACTGGACCTGTAACCACTGCCCCTACGCGCTCGCCTGGCAGCAGCGGCTCCACGACGTGGTCGAGGACTACGCGGATCACGGCGTGCGGGTGCTCGCGGTCAACTCCAACGACCCGGACCGCTACCCGGCCGACTCCTTCGAGGCGATGGCCGAGCGGGTCGAGCGAGATGGCGATTGGTCCCATCCCTATCTGCACGACGCCAGCCAGGAGGTCGCCCGCTCATTCGGGGCCCGAACCACCCCGGACGTGTTCGTCTTCGACTCCGAGCTGCGACTGCGCTACCGGGGCGCGCCCGACGCCGACTACGAGATCCCCGATCGCGGCGCGGCCTGGCTGCGGGGAGCGCTCGACGCCGTGCTGGAGGGCCGTCGACCCGAGCCGGAGGAGACCGAGCCGGTCGGCTGCAGCGTGAAGTGGAAGCAGTGAGGCGGGGTAGCGCCAGGAGGGGCAGCCGCCGATGACGGTCCGCAGGCGCCTGGTCAGGGTGCCGGCGAGCTCGGCCAACCTCGGCCCGGGCTACGACGTGATGGCCGCGGCGCTCTCGCTCTTCCTCGAGCTCGAGGTGAGCGAGGCCGGCGAGTTCTCGCTCGACCCCGGAGGGTTGGATGTCCGCAGCGATCGCGACAACCTCGTCGTCCGGGCCTTCGAGAGCCTTCATCCCGCCGATCGCCTCCGCTTCGAGATCCGCAGCGAGATCCCGCTCGGCCGCGGTCTCGGCTCCAGCGCCGCGGCGATCGTCGCCGGGTTGGCCGCGGCGGATCACCTCTTCGAGCTGGCGCTGAGCCCCGCCGAGATGCTCGCCCGCGCCGCCGAGATCGAGGGTCATCCCGACAACGTCGCCGCGTCGATCCACGGCGGCTTCGTGGTCTGCGGCTCGGAGGACGGCGTTCCCGTCGCGGCCCGCTTCGATCCGCCCGAGGGGCTGGAGGCGGTGGCGGTGATCCCGGCCGAGGAGGTACCGACCGAGAAGGCGCGGGAGGCGATCCCCGCGGACGTGCCGCTGGCGGACGCGGTCGCCAACATCGGAGCCGCCTCGCTTCTGGTCCTCGGCCTCCAGCAGGCCGACCTGGCGCTGGTTTCGCGCGGCCTGCGTGACCGCATCCACCAGCCGCGCCGCCGTGAGCTCTACCCGCGCTCGATGGAGATCGTCAACTCGGCGAGCGAGGTCGGTGCCTTGGGGGCGACGATCTCCGGCGCCGGCCCGGCAATCCTCGTCTGGAGCACCTGGCAGGACACCGGCCGGGTGGTGGCCGAGCTGGAGCGCCGCTGCGAGGGCTGGGCGGAGGTCCGCCGAGTGCCGTTCACGCCGCATGGGGCGGACGTGCCGGAGCTCTAGGAGCAAAGCGCCGCACGTCCTCCGCTCCGGGAATAACTGCGCCGCACGTCCTCCGCTCCCGCGAGGCCCCACACTCAGAGTCAAATGATGCTGTGGGGCCTCGCTCCGCGTCCGGGCGTGCGGCGGTCCCGGGCAGGCTGGCCGCGCTTTGCCCGTGGCAGGCGCCCGGCAAGGGTGCCGGGGGTTCCTCCCCCGGACACTCAGCGCGCCGCGCCGTGCGGATTGAGGTGTGACCTGCTGCTCCCCTCGCGGCGTCGCGTCCGGGGGTGGTTCCCCCGGTACCCCCGGGTCACAGTCACTCCAAGAGCCCGACCTGGCGCAGTATCGAGACGCTGTCCGAATACACGTCCTTCCGCTTCACCAGCCCGTCCTCGAACGGGATCACGTCCATTCCAATCCACTCGATCGTCTTCCCGGTGGGTTCGGCGATTAGGTCGCCGCGGCGCATCTGGTTGGCGTGGGTCGCGGTCGCCGTCCATTCCTGGACGACGAGGCCGTCGCGGACGTAGAGGCGCCGGGCCTGGAAGTTGATGTCGGGCCAGGTCTCGAAGATCGCGCCGATGTGGCCGCGGGCTGCCTCGCCCTCGGCCGCCTCGCCGGCGGTGTGGTTCTCGAACACCATGTCGGGCGCGTGCATCGCCATGATCACGTCGAGGTCGTGGGCGTTCCAGGCGTCGTTGTAGCGGGCGATCGTCTCCTCCAGCGCCGCGACTCCGTCCTTCTCCGATCCCATCGCTCCTCCTGGTCTGGGGGTTGGCCGAGAGGCGATATCGTCGCATCCAATCGAGCCGAGAGGAGAGCGATGAGCGAGGGTGACGGCTACACACTGAAGAGTTGGGACGACTTCGAGAAGATGGAGGGCTCGGGCGAATCGAGCTGGCGACTGGCCCGCAAGTCGCTGGGAATCTCCTCGTTCGGGATCAACGTGGTCGACATCGGGGCCGGAGGAGGTATTCCCGAGCACGACGAGACCGGTCGCGACCAGGAGGAGGTGTTCATCGTGATCGACGGCGAAGCGACCGCGGTGATCGACGGGGTCGAGCATTCCGCCCCGCGCGGGACCTTCGTCCGCGTCGCCCCCGAGGTGCGGCGGACGATCCTCAACCACGGCTCCGGGCCGGCCCGGGTGATGATCATCTCGGCTCCCCGCAGCAGCGGCTATGAGCCGATGGGCTGGGGATAACCACGCCGCCTCCTCTGCTCCGCGAGAGCCCGCACCCAGAGACACCGGTTATCTGCGGGCTCTCGCTCCGCGTCCGGGGGCGGCTTAGCCGCTAGCGACTGCCAGCTCGCTCGCCATCGCCTCCACAACGCGGCGCTGCTCGGACATCCCGAGCCGATCGAAGATCTCGGCCGCAAGCTTCAGGTAGTCGACGCCCCGGTCGGCGCGGTAGCGGAGGATCGGGATCGCCCTCTCAGCCGACTCGGCATAGGCGATCGAACGCCTGATCACTGTCTCGAAGACCTTCTCGCCGAAGTGCTCGCGCAGCGCCTCCAGTGTCTGGCGGGCGTGGTTGGTGCGCATGTTGGCCATGTTGAGGACGACCCCGAGCACATCGAGCTCAGGATTAAGGTTGTCGCGGGCCAGCGCGATCACCTCCATCGCCTGCTCGACCCCCTGCAGGGAGAAGTACTCCGCTTCGGTCGAGAGCAGGGCATGATCGGCGGCGCAGAGCGCGTTGACGGTGAGCAGGCCGAGGGTGGGGGGGCAGTCGATCAGGACCGCGTCGTAGCGGCGCTTCGGCTCGCGCAGGGCGTTTCGCAGGGTCAGCTCGCGGCCCATCTTGCCGGAGAGGATCAGCTCGGCCTCGGCCAGGCCGAGGTTGGCCGGGATCACCGATCCGTGGATCGCCTCGGTGGCCCGCGCCTGGCCCGCCAGCACCTCTCCCAGGGTCGGCTGGGCCGCCGGGTCGGTGTCGAAGTAGTCGGAGAGGTTGCCCTGCGGGTCCGCGTCGACCGCGAGCGTCTCCAGGCCGGCCCGCTCGAAGACGTCGGCGAGCGAGCGGGTCATCGTCGTCTTGCCGGTGCCGCCCTTCTGCGAGAGGATTGCGATCGTGATCGCCACGGCGACGATCCTATCCCGCTGACCCAGGCCCGCCGCCGGCCACCACCGCATCTATAATCGCCTGCGTTCGATACCCGGCACGGTCGATTCCGCCGCCAGCGGGAGGACCGGTGCCCCGGGGGAAACCCGTCGCGCGCCCGCTCGAAGAAGGCGCGGAATCCGGGAGGCAAGATGAATCAGGACCAGTCAACGGCCCGCCGGGAGAGGCACCCCCAGCGCGAGCGCTACTCGCCCGAGCTTCCCTATCGCCCGCTGGTCTCGCCGCCGAGCGTCGAGGACAAGGACGCCTGCGCGATCTACGCCTCGGTGCGGCGGGACGCGACTCCCTCCCACGAGCCGCTGGCCAAGGCGATCACCTCGCTCGAGAAGATGCTCCACCGCGCCGGCAACGTCGACGGAGAGGGCGACGGCTGCGGGCTGATGGTCGACCTGCCGCGGAAGATCTGGGCCGAGGAGGTGCGCGCCGGGGGGCATGATCCCTCGCTCGCCCTCGACGACGCCTTCGCCGTCGCCCACGTCTTCGTCGAGCGCTCGCAGGACCTGGCTCGGGTCCAGCACGACGCCCGGGCGATCCTCGGGCGCGGGGGCTTCCGGGTGCTCGCCGAGCGGGCCGGTGCGGTCGATTCGGCGGCCCTGGGCGCGACGGCACGCGAGGAGGAGCCGCACTTCTGGCAGCTCGGGGGGCTGCTCACCGACGCCGCCCATCGCGATCGCGTCCTCTTCGAGCTGTTGATCGAGCTCGAGAGCCGGCTCGGCGTGCACGTGCCCTCGCTCTCCGCGACGACCTGTGTCTACAAGGTGATGGGCGCTCCCGGGGTCCTCGGCGAGTACTACCCCGACCTGCGAGATGAGCGCGCCGAGACGATCGGCGCCCTCGGCCACAACCGCTACTCGACCAACACCTGGCCTTCGTTCAAACGGGTGCAGCCGTTCTCGGTCCTCGGCCACAACGGCGAGATCAACACGATCGAGCAGCTGCGCCAGGAGGCACGGATGCTCGGCGTCCCGATCCAGCCCGGCTCATCGGACTCCCAGGACCTCAACCGGACCGTGGACACCCTGATCCGCCACGAGGGCCTCAGCCTCGCCGAGGCGATGGAGATGGTGGTCCCGCCGATCGTCAACGAGATCCGCACCCTGCCGGCCGACCGCCACCGCTTCTACATGTACCTGCGCCAGGTGATGGGGCCCTTCGCTCAGGGACCGGTGGCGCTGATCGCTCGCCACGAGGACGAGTGCGTGTTCTCCGCCGACGCCCTCGGACTGCGGCCGCTGTGGCAGGTAGAGACCGCCGAGGACTTCGTCTTCAGCTCCGAGCCGGGCGTCGTCCTGGTCTCTGCGATGACCGCAGAGCCCAAGCCGCTCGCGCCGGGGGAGAAGGCGCTGGTGCTGATCGACCGGGAGCACAAGCGCTCCACCCTTCATCCCCACGACGAGATGCTGGCGATCGTCCGCGAGCGCTGGCTGCAGCGCTCCGGCGCCGATGACGCAGGGCCCTATGACCGGGCGCTTGAGACGGGCGGCCCGCTCGAGGGCGAAGGGGTCCCCGGCTACTCCGATGCGGGGCCCGAGGACCCGGTCCAGGTCTCCGACCGCATCCTCTCCGGCTTCGGCTGGCAGCGCGACGACGTCAAGCTGGTCCAGCAGATGGCCTCCAACGGCGCCGAGCCGATCGGCTCGCTCGGCTACGACGGCCCCCTTGCGGCACTCTCGCCGGAGCGCCAGAATCTCGCCGACTACTTTAAGGAGACGGTCGCCGTCGTCACCAACCCGGCGATCGACCGGGAGCGCGAGATGGAGCACTTCTCGACTCGCGCTGTGTTCGGCCGCCGTCCCTCACCGGACCTGCCCGGTGAGGACACCGGCACGGTCGAGGTCTCCTTCCCTGTGATCCTCGGCGGCCACCACGAGATGGCGCCGCTCTCCGATCGCACCTACCGGCGGATCGCCCGCGAGCACCAGACCTACCTGCTCGAGGACCTATGGGAGGAGTTCCGGGGCCGCGCGGGCGCGGTCGACATCTCCCTGCTCGAGTCCGAGACGACCCAGGGGGCGATCGAGCGCCTCAAGCAGGAAGCGGTGAAGAAGGTCCGCGACGGGGCCGAGCTGCTCGTCCTCACCGACCGCACCGCCTACGACGGCGAGCGCCGCTACCTCGACCCCCACCTCGCCCTCTCGGCTACCGACCAGGCGCTGAAGCAGTTCCGGGTCGAGCCCGGAGAGGAGAACCTGCGGCGCCGCTGCGGGATCGTCCTGCGCTCGGCGGCGATCCGCAACGTCCACGACGTGATGCTCGCCCTCGGGCTCGGCGCCAACGGCGTTTGCCCCTACGTGATGCTCGAGGTGATCTGCGTCGAGGACTACGAGACCGACGTCGGCAACCTCTGCGCGGCGCTCTCGAAGGGAATCGAGAAGGTGATCTCGACGATCGGGATCCACGAGGTGCGCGGCTACGCTCGCCAGTTCTCCTCGATCGGCATCAGGCCAGAGCTCGCCGAGATCTTCCAGACGGAGGCCTTCGCCGCTTCGGCGAGCTCCGGGGTGGGGTTCGCCCACCTCGACGCCGACACAAACGAGCGCTCCCAGATCCTCGCCGCCGAGGAGGAGTCGAAGCCGGCGAAGACCTTCCGCTTCTACCCGAAGGTCTACAAGGCCGCGATCGCGACCGCCAACGGCTCGGGCTCCTACGCCGAGTACTCCCAGAAGGTCCGCGACCTCGAGGCGCAGAGCCCGATCTCGATGCGCCACGTGATGGGGCTGCGCTCCGACCGCGAACCGGTCAGCCCGGACGCAGTCGACGCCGGCGTCGGGCACCACGACTACCCGATCGTGATCAGCTCGATGAGCTTCGGATCGCAGTCCGAGCCGGCCTTCCGCTCCTACGCAGAGGCGGCGAAGCGGATCAACGTCCTCTGCATCAACGGCGAGGGCGGCGAGATCCGCGACATGTACGGGCGCTACCGCAAGTGGCGCGGCCAGCAGGTCGCCTCGGGCCGCTTCGGGGTCTCCGCCGAGATGCTCAACGCCTCCTACCTCGCCGAGATCAAGATCGGTCAGGGCGCCAAGCCGGGGGAGGGCGGGCACCTTCCCGGCAAGAAGGTCTCCGAGAAGGTTGCCGCGGCGCGCAATGCCTCGCCGGGCACCGACCTGATCTCCCCCTCGAACAATCACGACCTCTACTCGATCGAGGACCTGGCCGAGCTGATCGACGAGCTGAAGACGGTCAACCCCGATGTGCGGGTCTCGGTCAAGGTCCCGGTGGTCCCGAACATCGGCACGATCGGGCTGGGGATCGCCAAGGCCGGGGCCGACATCATCACCCTCTCGGGGTTCGAGGGCGGCACCGGTGCCGCCCGCCAGCACGCCCTCAGACACGTCGGTCTGCCGTCCGACATCGGCACGCGGGCCGTGCACCGGGCCCTGATGGAGGCCGGGATCCGCAACCGGGTCGAGATCTGGGCGGACGGCGGCTACCGCCACGGCCACGACATCGTCAAGCTCCACTGCCTCGGGGCCAACCGGGTCGGCTTCGGCACCCTGGCGATGGTCTCGCTCGGCTGCACGATCTGCCGCGGCTGCCAGCTAGACACCTGCCACGTCGGCATCGCCACCCAGATCGAGACGATCGCCGAGGCCCAGGAGCACGGGTTGAAGAAGTTCACTCCCCAGGAGATAGAGCGCTCGTCGGAGAGCTGTGCCCGATTCTTCGGGGAGATGGGGGAGGAGGTCAAGGAGGTGGTCGGCTCGCTCGGCTTCGAGCGCGCCCAGGACCTGGTCGGGCGCTATGACCTGCTCGAGCAGGTGGGTCACGCCGACCGCCTCGACCTCTCGCAGCTGATCACCCCGCTGGAGGAGTTCCTCGACCTGGAGCCGCTCGATCTGCCGGTGGCCGAGGAGCCGGCCGAGGAGCGCGCCGAGGCAGGGCTGGTCGTCGCCCGCCCGATCCGGATGGAGCCGAAGCAGGCCTCAGCCGAGATCGCCTCCTTCGCCGGCGAGGTGTGCGCGGGCAGGCCGGTTCGCGAGGCCTATCCGCGCCCCACCGACGCCAACGACCGGGTGCTCGGCACCGAGCTGGCCGGAGCGCTGGCGCGCGGTCGCCTCTACGGCGAGGCGCCGGCGGCGACCGATGACCTGCTCGCCGAGCTCAGCTTCAACGGCGGCTCGGTCGCCGGCCAGGGGCTCGGCGCCTTCAACGCCTACGGGGTCGCGATCCGGGTCGAGGGAGGCGCCCAGGACGGGGTCGGGAAGGGGATGCTCGGCGGCTCGATCGCGGTTCTCAAGGGGAAGGGAGCCGGAGGCCGGCGGGTGAACGGATCGGTAGGCAAGTCGTTTGCCTACGGTGCCCAGCGCGGCCGCCTCTTCGTCCAGGGTTCCGCCGACTCGCGCTTCTGCATCCGCCTCTCCGGCGCCGACGTGGTCCTGGGGGGGGAGCCCTCGGCTGAGGTCGACGACAGCCGCGGCTGCATCGTCGACCGCGCCAACGCCAAGGGCTTCGCCTTCGAGTACATGACCTCTGGCCGCGCCGTGGTACTCGGCGACATCGGGCCGTGGGCATGCGCAGGGATGACCGGCGGCCGGGTCTACGTCCGGGTCGGGTCCTTCGGCATCGACCGCAATCTGCTCGAACGCCGCCTCGGGGAGGGCGCCAAGGTCGAGCTGACCGAGATCGATGCCGAGGGGATGCTCGACATCGAGGACCTGCTCGGCCACTACGCGGTCGAGCTGCGCAGCACGGGGCAGGAGGAGGAGGCTGAGCGGGTCCTCGGCCTCGCCACCGGCGCCGCCGGCAACTTCCTGATGGTCGTGCCGCACAAGGTCCAGGCGGACCCGAGCATCTCGACCGAGTAGCCGCGGCTCAGAGCGGGTCCGGCCCGGCGCCGATCTTGCGGATCTCCCGCAGCAGGTCATCGAGCATCCGCTCGATGTCCTCGCGCATCTTCGTCTGGGCGAGCAGGCGGGTCTGCTCGGCGGCCTCGGTGAGGCTCTGCTGGGCCGCCTGCAGGGCCTGCGCGGCCTCGGCGCGCTGACGCTCCCCCTCGGCCCGCAGCTGGGCAATCGCCTGGGCGGCGCCCTCGGTGATTCGCGCCTGGGCCTCGCGCGAGGACTGCTCGGCGCTCTCCCCGGCGGCGAGCAGCTGCTTGGTGGTTCGCCCGCGCTCCTCGCGGGCCAACATTCGGTCGCGGCGGACGACCTTGGCGGAGAGCTTCTCGGTCACCTCGCGCTCCCTCTCGGTCAGCTCGCTGATCGTTCGCTGGGCCTCGGCCGCGATCGCCGCTCTGGCCCTCTCGGACTCCGCGCCGAGCGCGGTGCGGCTCTGCTCGGCTTCCTGCGCCAGGCGGGCCCGGGCTTCCTCCGCCTTGCGGTGGAGGTGCTCGCGCATCTCCTCCTCCGCCGCCTGGGCCTGCTGCTCGACCGAGCGCGCCAACCTCTCGGCGTGCTCCCGGTTCGCCGCGTCGACCGACCGCTCGACCTTCCTCTGGATCTTCCGCCCCCGCTTCTTCGCCTCCGAGCGGGCCGCTCGGCGGGCCTCGACAGCGATCCTCTCCTGCTCGGCGGGAGAGCTGCGCAGGGCCTCGGCCTTGCTCATCAGGCTCTCGCGCATCTCTTCCTCCGCCGCCTGCACCTGCTGCTCGAGCCGCCGCACGGCCTCGGCGATCGCCGCATCGAGGCGCCCCTGGAGGCCGGCCTCCACCTCGGCCCGGACCCGGACCGCCAGCCTTTGTTCGAGCCTACGCTCGAGCTCCGGGAACTCCTCGGCCGGTGGCGGCGCAGCCGCAGCTCCGGCCGGCGGCGGAGATGCGGGGGGATCTTCCGGGGGCGCGGGAAGCTCATCCGCGGAAGTGGGCGTCGGGGGCAGCACGCCGATCCCGGAGCGCAGGCGCTGGAGCTCCTCGCTCAGCGCATCGCGGGCGCGGTCGGCGGCGGCACCGACCGAATCCTCATCCGCCGCCGGGGGAGGCGCGGGCGGTGGCGGAGTCGGGGCGCTGTCGCGCGCCCGCCGTTCGGCGAGTCGACGACGCCACTCGCTTGGGAGGATCTTGACGCCCTCTCGGCGGCCGCCCTCGGATCCTGGGTTCTTCTCGTCCGCCATTCGCCTGGTTCGCGCTCGGCCACCATGCTACGGCCGCCAGGGGCGGGAATGCTGCTCAGCGCGCCAGGGGAGGTGGTTCAGCCGTCGAGCAGGAAGAGCCGGTAGCGCCCGATCAGCAGCTCGTCACCGTCGCCGATCGCGCCCCAGTCGACCAGGGCGCCGTTCAGCAATATCCCATTGAGGCTGCGATCGTCGAGCACCCGCAGCTCCTCACCCGGCTCCCAGACGATCAGCGCGTGTCTGCGGGATACGGAGGGGTCGTCAAGGCGGACGTCGGCGCTGGCGCTGCGACCGATCCGCGTCCACCCCTCCTCGAGCGCGAAGATCTCGAGCTCGTCGTCCATGCAGACCAGGTAGCGGCCGCTCCCCGGCAGGCGCTCGCGGGCCGGATCGAGCCACTCCGGCGGGGACGGTCGGTCCTCGGTCGCCCTGAACTCGGCCGTGCGGCCGCGCTGTTCGCCGGGGTCCGGGGGAGCGTCGAAGATCGAGGAGCGGCGAAAGCGCGCGTTGCCGCAACGCGGGCATTCGGGCAGCTGATCGAGGTGATCGAGCGAGACCTGGGAGCCGCAGCCGGTGCAGGAATAGGTCCCGGTTCCGGGTGAAACCCCGGTCTCGTGTACCTCCGAAACAGCGCCGATCACCGCCTGACTCCTCCTTTTCTCGTTCTACCCGATAGTACCTGTTCGCACAAAAAGCATGCCTCTAATTGGCCCAATTGGCCCGCGAGACCTCCAAATTGCGAGAAATTCGGCGCTCCTGCGCTCTTTGGGGCGAATCCCCAATGGCGCCGAACCGTCTAAACGACGGTTTCAGCCCGGCTCGGGCGGTTGCGAGGCTCGGGTGCCACCGGCCTCGGGTAGATCCGCTCGACATTGGCGGCGCCGGCGGCGCTGCGGACCCGCTCTCGCCCCCTCGTCTCGCCCAGCGACCCGGCTCGCGGCGCCCCGAGGCACTGGTCGCAGACGGTCGCCTCGCGGCGACCCTTCTGCATCACGGTCACCTGCTCGCCGATCAGCGGGGTGCGGGCGCAAATCGAGCAGCGCGCAAACTCGTCCATGCGCTCTGCTTCTACGGTCAGGGCGGGCTTCCTTCCGGCACGGGCGCCGCTGCGTGAGCATAGAATCGCGCCGGATGGGTCCCGTGAGCGCCGAGGTCGACCTGGATGTGCCGCGCGAGGTCGCGTATGAGTTCGTCGCCGATCTCGCCAACCGCCCCGCCTTCACCGAACACTTCATCTCCGACCTGCGCCTATCGCGGGTCGAGTCGGCGGGGATCGGCGCCGGGGCGCGCTATCGGATCTTCGCGCCCCCGCAGGCAGTCTGGGTCGATACGACGATCACCGCGCTGGCGCCGCCGCAGCGGATCTCCGAGCGGGGCAGGGGCGGGCGTGCCAACCGCATCCCCACGGCCACCGAATGGGAGTTCGAGCAGGGGGCCGGTCCGCTGATCACCGCCCGCGTCACCTACTGGACCGAGCCGACCCACCCGCTCGATCGCCTCAAGGAGGTGCTCGGCGGGGCCTCGATCTGGTACCAGCGCGATTGGCGGATCGCGATGTGCCGCCTTCGGGACCTGCTCGAGTCCTCAGAGCGTCCCCAACCGCTGGTGGGGGTGGCGGGGGGCAACCGCTACGCCACGGGCGTCCCCTAATACAATCGCCCGCCGATGACCGCCCGCCGCCGCCTGCTCTGCGCTGCCCTGCTCGGCGCCCTTCTCTCGCTCTCGATCGCCGCCTGCGGCTCCTCGGATGAGAAGACGGGTCTGATGGAGGGCGAGCCGGTGACCTTGGGCAACCTCCAGTACAACGTCGTCTTCTCGCGCTTCCTCAACCCCCACGACATCGAGGATCACGGGTATCTGGTCGGCCAGGCCCCGCCGCCCGCCGACGGCGCCTACCTGGGGGTCTTCGTGCAGATCATCAACAAGTCCCACGATCGGCCGGAGCCGATCCCGGCGCAGTTCAAGGTCGTCGACACCGAGGAGCAGGAGTTCACCTCGCTGGCCAGCGACAGCACCTATGCGCTGCCGCTGGGCGGCTCGATCGGGGCCGAGGACGTCGCTCCGGCGCTCGACTCCACCCCCCAGGTCGGCCCGATCGGGGCGTCTATGGTCCTCTTCGAGATCCCGGACGGCGCCGCGGAGAGCCGCCCGCTGCAGTTCGAGATCCCGGGGACCGATGGCCCGGCCAGCATCGATCTCGACATCTGATCGGACCCTGCGGCTGGGCCTGGCGCTCGCCGGCCTCGGCGCGATGCTGGTGCTGGTCAACCTGTTCGGCCTCCCCGGCAGGCTCGCCGGCCTCGCGGCGATGATCGCCGGCGCGGTGCTCTCGGCGCCGCGGGCGAGTGAAGGGGGCGCCGCCGCTCGCTGGTGGGAAGCGATGGCGGTCGGGGCCCTCCTCACCCTTGCCGGGGTCGGGGTCTCCTTCGCTGTAGGGAGCTTGGGCGGTCTGCTGGCGGTCGCCGGCGGGATCCTTGTCGCGATCGCGGTGGCGCTCGGCTTTCCAGCCTGAGGCTCGTCAGAGGCCTGCCGAGAGGACCTGGGCGGCGACCGGGGCGGCGACGGTCCCGCCGTCGGCGCCGGCATCGACCAGCATCACCGCGACCGCGAGCCTGGCTTTCTGCGACGGAGCGAACGCCGTGAACCAGGCGTCGACGATCTGCCCGGGGTTGGCCAGCCCCTCCTGCCCCGGCTCGGGGCCCAGCTCGGCGGTCCCGGTCTTGCCCGCGACCTGCGCCTCGGGGATCGCGCCGGCGATCCCGGTGCCGCCGGTCACCACCCCGACCATCAGCTCGTTGAGCTCCTCGGAGACCTTCTTCGACATCACCCGGGTCGGCTCGGCACCGGAGCGCAGGTCCTTCTTGACCACCAGGGGCGTTGGCAGGCGGATCCCGTGGTTGGCGACGGTCTGGGCGACGGTGGCCATCTCCAGCGGGGTTGCGAGCACCTCCCCCTGGCCGATCGCGCTGACCCCGAGATCGAGGTCGTCCCCGACGTTGGCAGGGATGCTCGGCTCGGGCGGGTCGACCGCCGCGATGGCGCTCGCCTCATAGAGGGTCGGCTCCCGGTTGAAGCCAAAGCGCTCGGCTGTGCCGACCAGGGCGTCGTTGCCGACCTTCGGTCCGAGCGGCGCGAAGACGGCGTTGCAGGACTCTGCGAAGGCGGTGCGGAAGTCCCCGCCGCAGACCTCCCCGTGGGCGTTGGAGATGACCCGCCCGCCGACGTTGACGCCGCTGGTGTAGGGAAAGGTGTCGTCGAGGGAGACCGCATCGGCCTGAAGCGCGGCGGTGGTGGTGATCACCTTGAAGGTGGAGCCGGGGGGCTGGGGCGCGGAGAAGGCCTGTCCGGCGAGTGCCCTGACGGCGCCTGTGCGGGCGTCGAGAACCGCGACGCCTCCGGAGCGCCCCGCCAGCGCCGCCACCGAGGCGCTCTGCAGGTCGGGGTCGATCGTCGTCTTCACCGCCTTGCCCCGGCGCGGGTCCGAGCTGCCGAGCACCCGCGGCGGCTCGCCGCCGCCCGCGGCCAGCAGCTTGCCGCCGGGCTTTCCGGCGAGGCGGGGGTTGAAGGCCTGCTCGACGCCGCTGATCCCGACCGGGGTCCCTGGCGGGTATCCCTGGGCGGAGAGCCGGTCCCGGTCGGCGGGGTCGGCGGCGCCGACCTCGCCGGTGACGTCGATCGCCTCGCTTCCGAGCGGATGGGTGCGGGCCTCGGCCGGGCCCTCGGCGAGGACTGAGCCGTCGCGAGCGAAGATCGGCGCCCTGGGAGCGAGCTCGACCGAGCTCCGCAGCGCCTCGCCCTGCGTCAGCCCGGGGAAGACCAGGCTCCGATCCCAGGCGATGCCGCCGTCGGAGAAGGGGAGCGCCAGCTTCTGGCTGATCCCGCCGAATGCGATCGTCCGCATCCTGATCGGCACCCGCACCACGGTCGTTCCGTCCTCAGAGGCGGGATCCTCGGGATCCTCGGGATCGATCGCGCGCAGGGTCGCCGTCTCCTGAGCGGTCCGGTAGTCCTCGGCGAGCTCTCGCTGGCTGAGCTCCCGGCGGGAGGACGGGTTGAGCTCGGCGCGCATCGCGGCGAAGTCCCCTCGCGCCCAGGCCTCGGTGAAGCGCTTGGCGCCATCCTTCTCGGGGGTCGGCGGAATCCCGGTGGCAGCGCCGGCGATGAACGAGGCGGAGGCGATGACGGCGAGCGGGAGGGCGCGGGTGACGAGGCGACGCCGGCGCGCTACCTCAGGCGGGAGGCGGTTCACGGGTGGCAGAAATAGTGGCAGCCGGGGCGGCGTGGTTTCATTTGAATCCTTGACCGTCCTGGACTGGGGGATAGTCGCTTTCATCGTGGCTCTCGCCATCTGGGGCTATCAGCAGGGACTGATCGTCGGTGCACTGACCCTGGTCGGCTTCGGGGTCGGCGCCTTCCTCGGCAGCAGGGTCGGCCCCTGGATCCTCAATCAGGGATCGGAGTCCCCATACGCCCCGCTGTGCGCGGCGATGGGGGCGCTGCTGATCGGCTCGTTCGTAGCGGTCACCCTGGAGGCGTTCGCCCACGGCCTGCGCTCGAGGGTGATTCGCGGTCCGGCATCGCACCTCGCCGACGGCGCAGGCGGGGCGCTGCTGATCGCCACCGCAGCCCTGGGGCTGACCTGGGTGTTCGGCGCCGTCGCCCTGCACGCTCCGGGTGCCGCCGAGCTGCGCGGTGACGTCCAGCGCTCGCTGATCCTGCGCAGCCTGAACGGTGTGATGCCGCCATCGGGGCCGATCCTCAAGGCTCTGAACCGAGTCGATCCGGCTCCCTCGGTCAGCGGCCCCTCGACCGCCGTGGAGCCGCCGGACTCCTCCGTTTCTGCGAACCGGCGGGTTCGCAGGGCGGGCAACTCCGTGTTCAAGGTGCTCGGCACCGCCTGCGGCCTCGGCATCGAGGGCTCGGGCTGGATGGCCGCCCCCGGGCTCCTGGTCACCAATGCCCACGTAGTCGCGGGCGAGGACGACACCTCGATCCTCACCCAGTCGGGGGCCACCCTCGACGCGACTCCGGTCCACTATGACCCCGCCAACGACCTCGCGGTGCTCGGGGTCGGCCTCGACGTCCCGGCCCTACGGCTCGCGGCGCGCGCCGATCCCGGCACCGAGGCGGCGGTCCTCGGTTATCCGGAGAACGGGCCCCTGGCGATCTCCCCGGCGCGGCTCGGGGAGACCAGCGAGGTGATCAGCCAGGACGCCTACGGACACGGCCCGCTGCGCCGCCGGATCAGCTCGCTGCGGGGGGAGATCCGCAGCGGCAACTCGGGCGGCCCGGTGATCGACACCCGCGGCCGGGTCCTCGGCACCGTCTTCGCCGCGACCACCACCGGTCCCAAGGGCGGCTTCGCCGTGCCCAACGACGTCGTCCGCGAAGCCCTCGCCGACGTCCACGGCCCAGTCGACACCGGACCCTGCACCGGCTGAGCGCCCCAAGCCCCGCCGAGCGTAACTTTCCGTGCCCATAGGGGCCCCAACGTTGCGTTCGGCGGGAGGGATCGCGGGGGGGGGCGGTACTTACGATTGGTAAGGTGCGGTGAGGCGATGGGGAGACCGGCCAGCCGAGAGCGTCCTGGCGTGCCCGCGAATGCTGTGGGGGACGGCGTCTGCCCGCACTTCCACGCCGCGATCGAGCTGGTCGGCAAGCGCTGGACCGGGGCGATTCTCGCCGCGCTGGGCGACGGGCCGAAGCGCTTCGGCGAGCTGGGGCGCGCGGTACCGGGGCTCTCCGACCGGCTGCTCTCCCGGCGATTGCGCGAGCTCGAGGAGGAGGGTCTCCTGGCCCGCTCGGTCGAGCCTGGCAGCCCCGTCCGGGTCAGCTACGAGCTGACCGCGAAGGGCGCCGACCTGAAGCCGGCGATTGCCGAGCTGAAGGTCTGGGCGAATCGCTGGAACGGCTGAGCGACGGGGCACTCACCAGCGGCGCGGGTTCCCCGCTGGGATCTCGTCGCGAATCAGGACTCCGTCGACCACCCTGACCGGATGGGGGTCGGTGGTCTCCAGGAAAGCCACCAGCTCGGCCTCCCCGAGCGCTTCGAACCCCTCCCGCACGGTGCTTGCGTAGCGGTTGAGGATCACCGCTCCCCGGGGCGGCTCGGGACAGTAGTGATCCTGCTTGGCGATGTAGGTGACGATCTTCTCGAAGCCGTGATCGGCGGCGATCTGCTCGGTGATCTCGAGCCGGTCATAGCGCATCTCGCGCAGATCGAGGCGCTCCAGCTCGGTCTCGGTGACCTCGATCAGCACTCCGTTCGCTCCCGGGGCGGCGTCCGGGGCCCGCTCCAGGTTGAGCCCGAGCACGTAGGGCGGCACCTCCCCTCCGGGGTCGATCGCGAAGGTCTTCTCCTCGCGCAGGTTGTCGCGCACGATCGACCAGCGGCGCCGCCAGCCCGGCAGCCTGGCCGGGGCCCCCTCCACCGGGCGCCCGAGCGTGGCGCCCGCGCTTTGCGGGTCGACCAGCGACGCGTATCCGAAAACGGCGTTCGGGGTCATCGTCTGCTGTCATTCTCTCGCCGTGGCCGAGGAGACGACAACCGGGGGGTCCGAAGGGGCCGCAGCCCCCGACTCGGGGCACCCGGCGACGCCCGATCTGCCCGGCCCCTACTCGGTCGGCGACTACGCGCGATTCCTGCAGCGCGAGCTGCGCAAGCGCGCCCGGGTGCTGCTGATCGGCGAGGTCACCGGCTTCAACCAGAGCAAGGTGCAGGCCTACTTCGATCTGCGCGACGGCGACGGCGCGGTCAACTGCTCGATCTGGCTCTCCGACCTGGAGAAGCTCGGGCTGCCCGAAGGGGCACTTCGCGACGGCGCCGCCGTGGTCGTCGGCGGCGGGCCCGACTACTACCCGGGCAGCGCCCACTCCTCGCCGAGCTTCTCCTTCCGGGCCACCCACATCCACCTGGTCGGCGAGGGCGACCTGATCGCCCGCTTGGCGGCGCTGCGCCGCAAGCTCGAGGCCGAGGGCGCCTTCGAGCCGCAGAAGGCCCTGCCCCGGCCACAGCTGCCGAAGACGATCGGCGTGGTCACCGCCGAGGGCGGCGCGGCACGCCAGGACGTGCTCGCGGGGCTGGCCCGGCGGGGGTGGCGGGGGACGATCGTCTGGGGCTTCGCGCCCGTCCAGGACCGCCGGGCTGCGCCGGCGATCACCGCGGCGATCAGCGGCCTCGCCGGGGTCGCCGAGGTCGAGGCGATCATCGTCTCCCGGGGCGGCGGCAGCCTCGCCGACCTCTGGGCGTTCTGCGACGAAAACCTCTGCCGCACGGTGGCCATGCTGCGGGTCCCGGTGATCAGCGCCGTCGGGCACCAGCGCGACACGACCCTGATCGACGACGTCGCCGCCGTTTGCTGCTCGACCCCGACCCACGCGGCCGAGGAGGCGGTGCCGCTCGACTGCGTCGCGGCCCGGCGCTCGATCCGCAGGGAGGGGGACAGCCTGCGTCGCGCCGCACAGGCCGCGGTGGATGTCAGGGCCCGCCACCTCGCGGCGCTTGCCCGCGGGCCCGAGCGGGCGCTGCGCCGGGAGCGCGCGGCGCTGAACCAGAGGACCCGGGAGATCCGGGCGGCGGCCGACCGCGGACTGAGGGAACGTGGGACATCGCAGCGGCGGATCGCCCTGGTCGTCCTGCGCCGGGCCGCCGACCGGACCGCCGCCGCGCTCGCGGCAGAGCAGCGCTCCCGGCCGAAGCGAGCCGGGGGCCTGGGGCGCTCCGCGGAGGTGGGCCTGCGGCGCCGCCGCGAGGCCCTGGAGCGGACCCGCGTCGCGCTGCGCGCCCACGATCCCGAGCGGACCCTTGAGCGCGGCTACGCCCTGGCCGAGACGGCGGGCGGCGAGCCGGTGACGAGCGCTTCCGAGGCCCGCGCCGCGAAGCGGTTGAGGCTGAGGTTCGCGGACGGTCGCCTCGGGGCGAGGATCGAGGACCAATCCGACGGTGAGGGGGAAGGCGAGTGATGAGCGAGGCACCGGAGAGCTATGAGGCAGCGGTGGCACGGCTGGAGGGAATCATCGAGCGGCTCGACTCGGGCC
>JBBRHQ010000010.1:0-20576 GCA_038222365.1 Solirubrobacterales bacterium | reverse complement strand
GCCGAGATCGAGGGGCTGGCGGGTCTCAGCAGCCAGTCGGGCTTCCTGGCGCTCGCGATCGGGCTCGAGAACATGGCCGTCTCCGCCTACGGCCAGGCGCAGCGGAAGCTGGAGAGCCCGGAGCTGCTCCGCCTCGCGACGCAGATCTCCTCGAACGAGGGCCAGCACCTCGTGGTCCTGCGCCAGGCTCTCGGCGCGGGGCCGGTCGCGTCGGTCCCGGTCGCCTTCGAGGCGGGGGTCTCCCCGGCACCGAAACCGGAGGCTGGATGAAGGGTTTCGGGGGCGCGGCGCTGAACAGCGCGGTGACCGCACCGATGAGATTGCTCATCCTCCGAACCGATGCGCGCTACGGTGGATCGGTCAAGTAAGCGAAAGGACCCGGATCGTGATGCCGAACGTCGGACCGATGGAAGTGCTGATCGTCCTGATCGTCGCCCTGCTGGTGCTCGGCCCGAAGAGGCTGCCCGACGTCGGCCGTTCCCTCGGCAAGGGGATCCGCGGCTTTAAGGAAACGATCAGCGGCGCCGACCCGACCGCCGTTCAGGACCCGGACGAGCCCAAGTCCTGAGGGGGTCAGACCGCCCTGTCCGCGGGATAACCTAGGGCTCCCGTGACCGGCCCGCTCTACGCCGTCGGGCGATTCTGCTCGCGGTATCACTATCCGGTGATCGCCGCCTGGGTGATCACCGCGGTCGTCCTGGTCCTGCTCGGCCAGGCGTCAGGGGACAAGACGAACGACAACCTGACGCTTCCCGGCACGGGGTCGACCAAGGCGACCAACCTGCTCGAGGACAAGCTCCCGGCGCAGGCATACGGCAGCAACCCGCTGGTCATCGAGTCCCACGGAGCCAAGCTCTCGGGCGCCAGTTACAGCAAGGCCGTCTCCGCCACCGTCTCGAAGCTGAGCAAGGACCCGATCGTTACCAGCGCGATCAACCCCCTCTCCTCGCAGGGATCGGACTTCCTCTCGAAGAACGGCCGCATCGGCTACGTTCCCGTGACACTCAGCGTCGGCCCGGGCGACCTCAGCCTCGAGCAGGCGCAGCGGGTCCTCGACGCCGGCAATCCGGCGGTCGCAGCGGGCCTCGACGTCTCGGTCGGTGGCTATGTCGGCCAGCAGCTCTCGAAGCCCTCGACCGAGATCAGCGAGGCGATCGGCCTGACGGCGGCTGTGATCATCCTGCTGCTCGCCTTCGGCACGGTGACGGCGATGGCGATGCCGATCCTCAGCGCCGTCCTCGGCCTCGCCTGTGCACTCTCGATCATCCGCCTGCTGGAGAACGTGATCGAGGTCCCAAGCACTGCCTCCACCCTGGCGACGATGATCGGCCTCGGGGTCGGAATCGACTACGCGCTGTTCATCGTCACCCGTCACAAGCTCCAGTTGAAGGACGGGATGGAGGTGATGGAGTCGGTGGCGCGGGCCACCGCGACGGCGGGCGGCGCCGTCGTCTTCGCCGGCTTCACGGTGATCGTTGCCCTCTGCTCGCTGTTCGTCGCGGGGATTCCGCTGGTCACCGCTCTCGGCCTGACCGCGGCGGTCGCGGTGGTGGTCGCGGTGCTGGCCGCATCGACCCTGCTGCCGGCGATGCTGGGGGCGCTGGGGCCGCACATCAACTCGCTGCGGGTCCACCTGGGGAAGACCCACCCGGATGACAAGGAGCCGCATGGCTGGGAGCGCTGGGCCCGCTGGGTCGCCGGCAGGCCGCTTCCCGCGGCGATCGTCGCGGGGTTGATCCTTGTCGTCCTGGCGCTTCCGATTCGCGACCTCGAGCTCGGCCAGCAGGACAACAGCGTGCAGCCGAAGTCGACCACCGCCCGCCAGAACTACGACGGCCTCAGCCAGGGATTCGGAGCCGGCTTCAACGGCCCGCTGCTGGTCGCAGTCAAGTTCGGGAGCCCGGCCAAGCCGGACCAGAAAAATCTCGACGAGATCAAATCGAAGCAGAAGCAGCTCGACGCCCAGCAGCAGCAGATCGCTGCCGAGGAGGAGGCGGCGGGAGTGCCGCCCGACCAGGCCCAGCAGGACGCTCAGAAGCAGACCGCCTCACAGCAGCAGAAGCTCGACCAGCAGAGAAAGCAGGCCGAGGACCCGGCGAGCGACCCGCGGCTGACCACACTGCAGGAGGACATCTCCAAGGCGCCCGACGTGAAGGCCGTCTCGGGAGCGAGTCTCGACAAGCAGGGCACGGCGGCGGTCTTCAGCGTCGTCTCGGGCTCCTCGCCCTCGGCCGACGCCACCGTCGACCTGGTCAACGACCTCCGCGAAACGGTGATCCCGAAGGCCCTCAAGGGAACCGACCTGACCGCGTACGTCGGCGGGCAGACGGCCGGCTACATCGACCTCGCCGACGAGATCTCCGACCAGCTGCCGCTGATGATCCTGCTCGTGGTCGGTCTCAGCTTCGTCATCCTGGTGCTCGCCTTCCGCTCGATCCTGGTCCCGCTGAAGGCGGCTTTCATGAACCTGCTCTCGGTCGCCGCCGCCTACGGGGTGGTAACCGCGGTCTTCCAGAAGGGATGGGGCGCCTCGCTGATCGGCCTCGACCACTCGATCCCGATCGTCAGCTTCGTCCCGCTGCTGATGTTCGCGATCCTCTTCGGCCTCTCGATGGACTACGAGGTCTTCCTGATGACCCAGATCCGCGAGCATTTCGAGTCCCACGGTGACGCGAAGCGGGCCGTGATCGAGGAGCTCGCAAACACCGGCCGGGTGATCACCTCGGCGGCGCTGATCATGGTCTTCGTCTTCTCGAGCTTCATCCTCAACGGCAACCCGGTGGTGAAGGAGTTCGGGGTGGGCCTCGCGGTCGCGATCGCGATCGACGCGACGATCGTCCGCTGCCTGCTGGTGCCGGCGCTGATGGTGCTGATCAGCGAGCGTGCCTGGTGGCTGCCCCCGGGGCTCGACCGCCACCTTCCCCACCTGAACATCGAGGGTGGCGAGTACTTCGCGAAGCGCGATGCCGCGGCGAGGTCCCCGGAGCCGGTGGCCGTCGGCACCTCCGGAAGTGACTGAGAGGGAATCCCGTGTTTCCGCTCAACATCCCCAACGTCCTCACCATGGTGCGGATCGTGGCGGTGCCGGTCGTCGTCGTCGCGCTGCTCGGAGAGACGCCGAACGGGGACGCGCTTGCCGCCGGCGTCTTTGCGCTGGCGGCGCTGACCGACGGACTCGACGGCTACATCGCCCGCTCGCGGGGATCCGTCACGACCTTCGGGAAGCTGATGGACCCGGTCGCCGACAAGCTGCTGATAACCGCGGCGCTGGTATCGCTGGTATCGCTCGGCCGCCTCGCCGCCTGGGTGGCGATGGTGATCATCGCGCGGGAGTTCGCGGTGACCGCCCTGCGGGGAGTCGCCGCCGACCGCGGCATCGTGATCTCGGCCACCTGGATGGGCAAGGTGAAGACCGTTCTCCAGATAGCTGCGGTCTTCGCCCTGATCGCCTTCGATCCCTCACCAGTGTGGGTCGACGTCCTCGTCTACCTGGCCGTCGCAGCAACGCTGATCAGCGGCTTCGACTACTTCTTTGGGATGCGCAGGCGGTTCGAGCGGGAGCGCGAAGCAGGGACGACGCCGAAGACCGAGGTCGGGTAGGAGGGCTTCGGCTCAGGCCGCGGGGGCCTCGAGCCACTCGCGCATCGTCAGATGGTGGGCCAGATGCTCGCCGCTGGCCAGCTCCCGCCGCAGGTCCTCGAGCGAGCCGTAGCGCTCGGCGACGACGTTGTGGCGATGAATCGTCTCGAGGTTCTCCTGGCGGGCCATGACGAAGGCTCCCGGGTCGAGGTCTGCGTGGGCCCCGAGGACGCGGCGGACCATCTCCCTGACGCAGTCCTCGACGAAGCGGGGCTGGGAGTGCGCCTTCTCGACCACGGCCAGCTCGTCGGGGCGCTTCATCAGCTCATAGATCTCCGAGCTCATCGACTGCTCGACGATCCGCAGCAGCTCGCGGGCGTCGATGTCCGCCTGGCAACCCTCGGGACAACCGACCCAGAGGGTGCCGATGCCCCGCTGGTTGTGGGTGGCGACCGGGACCGCCTCGAGGATCTCGGATACCTGCTCGGGGCCATAGCCGCGCTCGGTGAGGCGTTCGCGGGCGAGGGCGGCGACCATCTCCTGGGCGCAGGGGCAGGCGGTAATGCCCTGGGCCTGCACGCCGGTCAGGGTGCGGGTCCCGCGATCCGATGAGACGGCGGTCCCGAAGAGGGTGTAGATCTCCTGCGTCTGCTGGTTGGAGACCGGGGCCGGGACGGTCTCGGGGTAGCGAGCCGCGACCGAGACCTCCGAGCGCCGGCCGTGCTGGCCCTCGCGGACCCGCTCGGCTATGTGGGCGGCGAGGGTCTCGGCGTGGAATGGGGCCTCGCTTAGGACGACCTCGTTGATCGCCTCCCCGACGACCTCCTCGAAGCGCGACATGTGCACCCCCGCTTGTTGGGGGTTGAGGTCGACGAAGCACTCCATCTCGGCGAAGTAGAGATGCTCGGTGCCGTTGACCTTGACCCGGATCACCTTCTCGACCCCGGTGACCCCGACCCGCGAGAGGCTGACCCGGGTGGCGGGGGTGGAGGCCTGGACGTCCGGGGTGCCGTCGGAGAGGGTGGACGTCTGCGGCGCCATCGCCCTGAAGGTTAGGCAACCGCGGCTCTCGTGGTGGCGGATTCACGCGGGAGGCGCCGATTGGTCTGCAAAACAGGCCATTTCAAGTCTTTGTCCAGCCCCTATACTCCGCCCTGGCCGGAGGTGAGGAGCCGGCGCCGCGTGAGCGCAGAAAATGCGCGGGAGGCAGAGAGAGATCGAGCAGCTAGAAACCGCGGTGGAGGGACTGGAGCAGGGTTCTGAGGAGCATCCTTTCCCCGACTCCGAGGAGCTGCGAAAGATCGTCGTCCTCGGCCGCGAGCGGGGCTATCTGACCTTCGAGCAGATCGCCGCCACCCTCGAGGAGGTCGAGGTGACCAAGGAGCAGGTCACCCACCTGCACGCCCACCTGGTCGAGCACGGAGTCGACGTGATCGCCGAGAACGGGGTCAGCGCCTACAAAGAGCAGAAGGCCGGCGAGCCCTCATCCAACGGCGTGGCGAAGAAGCCGGAGCTCGACCTGACCGTCGAGCCGAGCCTCGACTCGCTCCGCCTCTACCTTCGCTCGATCGGCCGGGTCGAGCTGCTCACCGCCGGCCAGGAGATCGAGCTGGCCAAGCGGATCGAGCGTGGCGACATGATCGCCAAGCGGCAGATGGTCGAAGCGAACCTCCGCCTCGTCGTCTCGATCGCGAAGGGCTATCTCGGCCGCGGCCTCGGCTTCCTCGACCTGATCCAGGAGGGCTCGCTGGGACTGATCCGGGGGGTCGAGAAGTTCGACTACCGCCGCGGCTACAAGTTCTCCACCTACGCCACCTGGTGGATCCGCCAGGCGGTCACCCGGGCGATCGCCGACAAGGCGCGGACGATCCGCATCCCGGTGCACATGGTCGAGAAGCTGAACCGCGTCGGCCACGTCGAGCGCCAGCTGGTCCAGTCCCTCGGCCGCGAGCCGGAGGCGCACGAGATCGCCGAGGAGTTGCGCTGGCCGGTGCGAGACGTCCGCGACATCCTCCGGGTCGCCCAGCTGCCGGTATCGCTGGAGAAGCCGATCGGCGACGAGGAGGAATCCGAGCTCGGCGACTTCGTCGCCGACGACGCCGTCTCGGAGCCCTTCGAGGAGGCCTCCGAGCACCTGCAGAAGGAGGGCGTGCGGCGGGCGCTGGACGCCCTGCCCGAGCGCGAGCGCCAGGTGATCGAGCTGCGCTACGGCCTCTCGGGTCTGGAGCCGCTGACCCTGGAGGAGGTCGGCCGCGCCTTCGGGGTCACCCGCGAGCGCATCCGCCAGATCGAGAACAACACACTGAAGAAGCTGAAGCGCCTGCCCGAGGCGCAGATGCTGCGCGAAGCCGGCTAGACCTCGATCTCCTCGATGGCGAGGGGAAATCGAAGTCTCGCCAGAGGGGCGAGGCGAGTGGGGGAGGAGAGATTCGAACTCTCTCAGGCTTAGCCAACAGATTTACAGTCTGCCCCGGCTCTCCAACTCCGGCGCTCCCCCGGGGGCGACGGCGATTCTAGATCAGGTCCCGTCCGGCTCCTACCCCCGGCTGACCAGCCGCGACATCACCACCTGGGTGCGCGTCCGCACCACCGGCGCGGTCTGCTGGAGCTCGATGATCAGCCGCTCCAGGTCGGCGTTGTCGGAGGTGCGGACGCGGGCGATCGCGTCGGCCTCGCCGGTGACGCTGAGCGCCTCGACCACCTCGGAATGGGAGCGCAGGGTGCTGGCGACCTCGTTGAGCTGGGTGCCGGGCGCGAAGAAGAGCTCGATCAGCGCCTCCGTGCCCCAGCCCATCGCGCCGTGATCGACCACGGCGGTGAAGCCCTCGAGCTCGCCGGAGGAGCGCAGGCGGTCGATGCGGCGCTTCACCGAAGGCGCCGAGAGGTTGACCCGGGTGGCGATGTCGCCGTAGCTGCGCCGGCCGTCGTCGACCAGCAACGCAAGAATCTGTCGATCAATTTCGTCCACGCGTTTGATTATTGCGCGATTACGCGTCTAATTGGCCATTGACTATGCAGAAAGGTCCTTCTAGCCTTCAGAGAATGCTCACCCAGCCGAAGATAGCCCGCGTCCTCTTCGACGAGTCCCACTCCGAAGCGTGGACGATCCGCCCCGAGCTGGCGGCACAGATCCAGCCCTCCCACCCGGCCGACGCCTCTCTCGCCGCCGCCGCGGAGGCGCTCTCCTTGCGCGACTTCGAGGTCGCCGCACTCGCCGAGGCGCGCCTCGATCCCGAGACCTTGGCCGGCGCCGACGTCCTGGTCATCGCCCACCCCTCCGACCCGAAGTGGGAGCACACCCTCGACGGAGGCTCGCCGCGGCTCGACCCCGCCGAGATCGACGCGATCGAGCGCTTCGTCGAGGCCGGAGGTGGGCTGATCGTCCTCGGCGAGACCGAGCAGGACAAGTACGGCAACAACCTCAACCAGCTATTGGGCCGCTTCGGCCTCGCGGTCGAGAACGCGACCGTGCAGGACTACGAGCACCACCGCGAGGCCCCGGCCTGGGTGCTGGCCGACCTCGCCTCCGCCAACGGAGCCGTCCCCGACCTGCTGGCCCGCGTGCGGGAGGCCTGCTTCTACCGCGCCGGCACGATCGCCCTCGGCAACGGCGGGAGGGTCATCGCCCGCACCCACGAAACCGCCGACCCACCGGGCGCTCCGCTGGCGGCGGTCACCGAGCACGGCGCCGGCCGGGTTGCGGTGCTCGCGGACTCCGACCTCTTCGGAGACGACTGCATCGGCGACCTCGACCACACCGCCCTCTGGCTCAACCTCGTCTACTGGGCGGCCGGCTCGGCCTTCGCCGCGCCCGCCCCCGAGGAGACCGGCGTGGGCGAAGCGGTGAGCGACCCTCACTGGCCGGCGCTGAAGTCCGCGGTCGCCGAGCTGCGGCTGACCCAGGAGCCCGACGGCTCGGTCGATCTCTCCCGGCACGACCGGGCCCGCACCGGCGAGCTGGTGGCGAGGATCGCCGCCGAGGTCGAGGCGCTGGCTCCCCGCTTCCCCCACCAGTCCGAGTACTTCGCCGCCCTCGCCTACGACCTCGGCGCCTGGCAGGCATCGGAATTCGGCAAGCCCGACTTCTATGCCTCGACCGACGCGCTCCATCCCGAGCGCCGGCGCGAGGACGGGATCGAGCACCTGGTCGTCTTCCCGATGTACAAGCAGAACGCCTCCCGCGACACCTGCTTCGAGGCGCTGCTGGTCCGCACCCCCTGGCCCGAGTTCGTCGCCGAGCTCGAGTCGGGCTCCTACGACAACCCCAAGTTCGTCCCGGTCGAGCTGATCGACTACACCGACGGCTATGAATCCGAGTGCGCCGTCCTCTTCCCGGAGACCTTCTCGGTGAACGAGCGCCCGCCGGCGCACTTCGGGGCGATCTTCTGCGACCGCGAGGCCGAGCGCTTCCGCCGCGTCTGCGGCGCCGCCGCGGAGATCCTCCACCTCAACCTGCCGCCCGACGCGGCCTGCCTGCTGAGCTCGCCCGAGCTGTCGCGCAACGCCTACATCACCTGGGACCTGATCCACGACCGCACCCACATGCACGGCGACCTGCCGTTCGACCCGTTCATGATCCGCCAGCGAAGCCCCTACTGGATGTACACGCTGGAGGAGCTGCGCTGCGACCTGACCGCCTTCAGCGAGGCGGTGAAGCTCGAGCGCGAGGGCTTCGCCTTCGCCCGTTACGTCTCCTACGCGATCCTCTTCGACCGCCTCTTCCGCTTCCCGGTCACCGGCAGCCGGATCCGAAACTACGACGGCCTCGGCGGCCAGCTGCTGTTCGCCTTCCTCCACAAGGAGGATTACCTGAGCTGGACCGACAACGCCCTGACGGTCGACTGGGACCGGGTCGCCGACGGGGTGACCGCGCTGCGCGAGCGGGTCCAGGCGCTGTATCACTCCGGGATCGACCGCTCCAAGCTCTCCCAGTGGATCGCCGCGCACGACCTCGTTTCGGAGTACGTGCCGGCGACCGAGAGCTCGGTCTGGGATCGCGACGGGCGGGACCTCCCCGAAGTCTCCGAGCCGAAGCAGCTGGTCGACCTCGTCCGCGACGACGAGTTCCCCCTCAGCCTCTTCTACTCGCAGCTGCAGCCGAAGCTTCAGCCCGCTCTCGACGCCCGGCCCTCTCGCAGCGGCGAGGCCGCGGGCAGCGGAGCCTGAGTTGGCCGCCGCACGGCTCGAAGACCGGGTGATCGCCGTCGCCGGCGCCGGCGGCGGTCTCGGCCCCGTCGTCTGCGGCCGCCTGGCCGCCGCCGGGGCGACGATCGCCGCCACCGACATCTCCCAGGAGCGCCTCGACGCGATTCCCGCCGAGGCTGGCATCCCCGAGGAGCGCTGGGACGGCCGGGTGGTCGACCTCCTCGACCCCGAGGCCGCGGCCGGATGGTGTGAGGCGCTGAGCGAGCGCTTCGGCAAGGTCGACGGCCTCGTCCACCTGGTCGGCGGCTGGAAGGGTGGCCAACCGCTTCACGAGGAGCCGCTGGAGGATTGGGACCTGCTCCACGACCTGCTGATCCGCACCGTCCAGCACACGACCCGCGGCTTTCACGATGCCCTCGCCGCCGGCGAGCACGGACGCTTCGTCCTGGTCTCGGCCAAGCAGGCCCAGCACCCCTCAAATGACAACGCCGTCTACGCGGCAGCCAAGGCGGCCGCCGAAGCCTGGACGTTCGCCTACGCCGATGGCTTCGAGGGCAGCGGGGCAACGGCGAACATCGTCGTCGTCAACGCGATCCTCACCCCGCAGATGCGCGAGGCCAATCCCGAGAAGGCATACGCGACCTTTACGCCGGCCGAGCATCTCGCCGAGGCGATTGCCTTCCTCTGCTCCGAGGAGGGCGGGCGGATGAACGGCCAGCGGCTCTCGCTGCACCCGTGAGCGCCGCTCGTGGCTTCGCCAGCGACAACTATTCCGGCGTCCATCCGGAGATCCTCGAGGCGATCACCGCGGCCAACCACGACCACGCCCCGGCATACGGCGCCGACCGCTGGACCGCCGCCGCGCAGGAGAGATTCCGCGAGCACTTCGGGCCGGCCGCCCGCGCCTTCCCGGTCTTCAACGGCAGCGGCGCCAACGTGGTCGCGATCGCCGCCGTGACCGCCAGCTGGGAGGCGGTGATCTGCCCCGTCACCGCCCACCTCCACGTCGACGAGTGCGGCGCCCCGGAGAGGGTCGGGGGAGTGAAGCTGTTCACGGTCGAGACCCCCGACGGCAAGCTCACCACCGAGCTGCTCGAGGGTGCCTTCCCCTGGGAGCGGATTGGGGACGAGCACGCCTCCCAACCCCGGGTGGTCTCGATCGCCAACTCGACCGAGCTCGGCACCGTCTATGAGCCGGCGGAGGTGCGGGCGATCGCCGACGCCGCCCACGCCCGCGGCCTCCTTCTGCACGTCGACGGGGCACGGATCGCAAACGCCGCCGCGGCGCAGAAGGTCGGGCTCGGTGAGCTGACCACCGACGCCGGGGTCGACCTGCTCTCCTTCGGCGGCACCAAGAACGGCCTGCTGTTCGGGGAGGCGGTCGTCTTCCTCGCCGAAGGGCTCGGCGAGGGGGCGGAGTTCGTCCGCAAGCAGCTGATGCAGCTGGCCTCGAAGATGCGCTTTGCCGGAGCCCAGCTGGAGGCGCTTCTGGCCGGCGACCTTTGGCGACGCAACGCCGCGCAGGCCAACCGGATGGCGGCCCGCCTCGGCGCCGCCCTGGAGGGGGTCGGGGGAGTCGAGCTGGTCCAGCCTGTGGAGGCGAACGGGGTATTCGCCAAGCTTCCGGCCGCGGCAATCGAGCGGCTCGAGCTCGACCCCGACGGCAACCGCGCCTTCTATGTCTGGGACGAGGCCGGAACGGTGCGGCTGATGTGCTCCTGGGACACGGAGGCCGAGGACGTTGACGCCTTCGTCGCGTCGGTCGAGGAAACGGTCGCGGACACCGCCGGCTCGAGCAGGTAGCTGCTCGGGTCGAAGCGTCGCGTCAGGCTCCTGAAGCTCCAGGTCTGCCGCGGCCAGATGACGACGTTGCGGCCGTGCTCGTCGAGGTACCAGTTGGCGCAGCCGCCGCTTTCCCAGACGGCGCCCGAAAGGCGGCGCTGGAGGTCGGTGTTGTAGGCGCGCTGGACCTCGGTGCGGACCTCGAAGCGTCCGATCTTCCGCTGCTCGATCAGACGCAGCGCGTCGAGCACGTAGTTGAGCTGGGACTCGATCATGTAAATGATCGACGTATGGCCGAGGCCCGTGTTCGGCCCGGCCAGGGTGAAGAGGTTGGGGAAGCCGGCGGCCGCCGCCCCCAGGTAGGCCTGCGCCCCCTCGCTTTCATAGGTCTCCCCGAGAGTTCCCTCTGGTCCCTTGAGCCGGCGCCCGAACTCCGGATGAGCGACGTTGAATCCGGTCGCCATGACCACCACATCGACCTCCCTGAGCGAGCCGTCCGCACCTACCGGGCCCTCCCGGCGGAACTCCGAGACCCCGCCGCTGATCAGCTCGACGTTGGGCTTCTGCAGCGCGGGATACCACTCGTTCGAGGGCAGGATCCGCTTGCAACCGAGTCGGTAGGAGGGCTCGAGCCGGGCGCGCAGCTCGGGGTCGGGGACCTGGCGCCGCAGGTGGTTGCGGCCGATCCGCTCCAGACGCTTCAGCCGGTCGGGGTTCCCGACCAGCGCGGGGACGATCGACTCCCGCAACAGGTAGGACCAGCCCCGGCTGAGGCGCTGAGCAAGCGGAAAGCGCTGATACAACCGGCGCTCGATCCTCCCGATCGGGCGGTCGCGGTGGGGCATCACCCAGGGGGGAGTCCGCTGGAAGACGAAGAGCTTCTCCGCCTCGGGCTGAAGCTGCGGGACGATCTGGATCGCCGAGGCACCCGTCCCGACCACCGCGACCCGCTTGCCGCGGATCTCCTGCTCGTGGTCCCAGCGGGCGGAGTGAAACAGCGCCCCTCCGAAGGAGCCGAGGCCGGGGATGTCGGGAATCGCCGGCTCCGACAGCCCCCCTGTGGCGGCGATCAGGACGCTGGCGCTGAGTGGCCCTTTCGAGGTCTCGATCACCCATCGCTGCTCGGCTTCGTCCCACTCCGCCGCGAGCACCTCGCAGCCGAGCCGCAGGTGCGGGGTGACGCCGCCCTCCCGGGCGCAGCGGCGCAGGTAATCCCAGATCTCCGCCCCCTCCGAGAAGGTCCGGGACCAGCCGGGGTTGGGCATGAAGGAGAGCGAATAGAGGTGAGAGGGGATGTCGCATTGGATCCCCGGGTAGGTATTCGCCTCCCAGGTGCCACCAACCTCCGCGGCCTTCTCGAGGACGACGAAGTCGTCGATTCCCTCTTGAAGCAACCGGATCCCGAGCCCGATGCCGGCGAAGCCGGCGCCGATCACGACGACCCGGCGGTGCTCGCTCACGCCGGTGCCCGCGGTCGCTGGGATCTGCGCATCTCCCCAGTCTCCCATCGGGGGCGGGTCGAGACGCCCTGTGAATCGCGCCCCAGCCGTCCCAGGCCGAGCGCCAGGGCGCCGAGCAGCGAGAGGGCGATCAGCAGGACGAGCAGCGGCGCGGCCGTGGTCAGCCAGCCCGGGACCCCGCGCTTCGTCTCTCGCTGGAGGATTCGCTTGTCGCTGACGAAGGACCGCCGGAAGCGGCCCGGCGCAGGGACGGCCGCGGCCGGGATCGCCCGGTCCGCCGGCAGGTAGATCGGCAGCCCGGCGATTGTCCGCCCGCTCTGCAGCCGCAGCGTCGTCTTCCAGTCGCCGCTCACCGGAATCGGCTCGGTGCTGCGGTAGACGCCGTCGCCCAGGGATCGGAGGGGGTCGACCACCAGGCCGCCGCCCTGCCAGGAGGTGATCGTCAGCCAGCGGGCATCGGCGGCGGCCGAGGCGGGCCGGATTCGCGCCCGCGCGGCGACCTCGCGGTGCGGCCCGCTCGCCAGCTCGGTAAGCCTCACCGTGGCGCGCAGTCCCCGGGGCGCCGTGGTCAGGAGGCCGTCGGCGACCACCGCCGTCACCAGGGCGAGAGAGGCCACCGCGAGCCCCCGGATCAGCGCCCGCCCCGGCAGGGACCCCTTCAGCGAGAGCGCCAGCAGCGCCCCGGCGAACGCTCCGCCAACCGCGGCGATCAGCGCCAGCAGCGGGCCCTCCGGAAGCAGCGCGGGCGTCCACGGCAACGGCATGGCTACCTGGCTCCATGCGTACTCGGCTGCGAAGCCGACGGTGCCGATCGCTATGCCGGAGACGGCGGCGAGCGCCAGCGGCCGCCGGGCAAGGAAGAGCCCGGCCAGCTCGACGCAGGCCGCCTCGGCGAGGTAGAGCGGCAGGTGCGGGAGCGTCTCGCCGAAGGCGCCGGCGACGATCAGGCTGATCAGCCCGCGGGTGAGAAGGAAGAAGCCGGCGGTCGCGAAAGCGCCGCCCGGCCCGATCCAGATCCGAGCGCAGACCAGGGCGGTGGCTGCGGCGAGGGCGATCAGCAGCGGCTGGAAGACCATCTGGAACTGGGGGACCCCGAAGTCGAACTCCGCCTGGAACGTGGAGAGACCGACCAGCAGCCCTCCCATCAACCCGGCCCGTCGCATCCGCACGATCAGCCGCGGTGTCGCCCCTGCGCCGCTTCGCTCCCGGGCCCGCATCCCCTCGACCAGGAGGACCGCCTGGCCGATCAGGGTCAGCGCGGCGCCTCCGATCAGCATCAGGTGGGTTGGTCCCCAGAGGGTGACGTCCTGCCCGAAGAGACGGTGCCAGACGTCATCGAGAGGGAAGCCGAGCAACGAAAAGAAGGCGCAGGCGGTGATCAGGACGCCCCCGAGCGGCGCGTACCAGCCGCGGTTGATCCGCACCGCGGTCGGCCCGGGGGGTTTCAGCGGCAGGGCCATCGCCACGAAGCCGGAACAGAAGATCCCGAAGAGGCCGGCGAGGATCAGGTAGTGCGCCGGGTTGGCCAGCGGCCCGGCGTCGCGGCCGACGTCGATGTGCAGGGAGATGTCCCAGTACATACCGAGCAGCGCGACCAGCAGAGAGGCGCTCGCCGTCGCCGAGGGCAAGGCGGCCCAGCCGGGAAGCCCGCTGGCCCGCTCGGCCGCGGCGGCGGCCCGGCCCAGATAGGGCACGCGACCGCTGCGGTGCCCGAGCACCAGCCAGGCGAGGGCGCCGCTGGCGGTGATCGCCATCGCGTTGGCAGTCAGGATCTGGCCGATCGCGGCCCCGCCGGCGGGTTCGGAGCCGGCCGCGGCCACAACGATGGGAAGGAGATGGGCCGTGAGCATCTTGCACAAAACATTGTTACACCGATCTATGGCACATAGGGCCGGTACCCTCCTTCTGTGACCGAAGTCACCGAAATCTCGATGACCATCGACGAGCTGGCCCGGCGTACCGGGATGACGGTTCGCAACATCCGCGCCCACCAGTCCCGCGGGCTGCTGCCCCCGCCCGAGGTGCGTGGCCGCACCGGCTATTACGGCGAGGGGCACGTCGGCCGGATCGAGCTGGTCCGCGACCTCCAGGCCGAGGGCCTCAACCTCGAGGCGATCCGGCGCCTGCTCGACGGGGTGGGGGAGTCGAGCGAGGCCGTGCTCGACTTCACCCGGACTCTGCGGACGCCCTTCGAGGACGAGGAGCCCGAGGTCGTCCACGTCTCCGAGCTGGCGGAGGGGCTCGCCGACCCCAATCCAAAGCTGCTGGCGCGAGCCGAGCGCCTGGGCCTGTTCCGGCCGCTCGGCGAGGGCCGCTACGAGGTCGTCAGCCCGCGCCTGCGCCGTGCACGGTTGGAGCTCGCCGAGCTGGGGATCGGGCCGGAGGCGGCGCTCGAGGTGGTCGAGGAGATGCACCGCCACGCCCGCGGGGTTGCGCGGATCTTCGTCCGCCTCTTCGTGAAGACCGTCTGGGAACCCTTCGATGACGCCGGCCGTCCGGAAGAGGGCTGGCCCCGGGTCCGCGACGCGCTGGAGCGGCTGCGCCCGTTGGCCACAGAGTCCCTGCTCGCCGTGTTTAAGATCGCGATGACCGAGGAGACCGACAAGGCTGTCGCAAGGACCCTGCAGCGCGGGTCCGAAACCCGGTCCTCCCGCTCCAAGCGCCGCCGCTAGAGTTGACGGCCGCCGCCCGGATAGCTCAGTTGGTAGAGCACTTCCATGGTAAGGAAGGGGTCACGAGTTCGAGTCTCGTTCCGGGCTTCAGGAAGCCCCGGCAAGTCAGGCGCTCGCCGTTCGGGCTTCACCCTGAACATCCCGGGTAGGCCATTCGCCGGTTCTGGGGGTGGCTCTGGTGCCGCTCCTGCCTCGGGATCCAACGGGGCCCCTTATGAACTCCTTGTTACAGTCGCCCGCCGTGGATTGGAGCATCCTCCACGCGCTGAATGACTTCCTCTACCGCCATGATTCGGTCGAGGACCCCCTGCTCTTCTACATCAACGCCTCCGAGGCGCTCTTCCTCGCCACGCTCGTCCTGGTCTTTCTCTTCGCCAACGGCGAGCGATTCCGGAGCTGGCGGCGGGCGGCCTTCGCAGCGGCCGTCAGCGCCGGGCTTGCGCTCGCCGTCGCCAAGCTGATCTCCGAGGTCGTCGACCGCGCCCGACCGTTCGTGGTCGAGCCCAGCGGAGTACACCTCTTCTCGGGACACGCCGTCGACCCGGGATTCCCGAGCGACCACGCAACCGGGGCCTTCGCCGTGGCGATGGCGATCTACCTGCGTAAACGCTCCTGGGGGTTCGTGGCGCTCCTCGCCGCCGCGCTGCTGGCGATCGGACGGGTGGCGATCGGGGTCCACTTCCCGAGCGATGTGCTGGCGGGAGCCGTACTCGGCTGCGGCGCGGCGCTCCTCCTTTGGATCCGCCCGCTCCGGGCGCGGATCGACCGCCTCGCGGATCTGCTCGGTCGCGCCGTGGATCGGTCCCTCGCCTGGGGCGCCGAGCGTCTCGGCCTCGGTTATCGCAGCTGAGCCGAATCGGCTCAGCGCCGGGTCGCCCCCGGGTCTCGCTGCCGCGGCCCTGCTTCTGCGCGACTCGCTGTTGACCGCCTCGGCAGAACACGGCGAATGAAGCCATCAGCCGCCGGACCGCTGATCCGAGGAGATCCCCGGGCCGAGGACGCGCAAGGTGACGACAGCCCCGGCCAACCGCGGTTAGGCTCCTCGGCCGGTGGACTTCACCCTCTCCGACGAGCAGCAGCACTTCGTTTCGGCAATCCGCGACTTCTGCGAGCGCGAGTGCGGCACCCCGGAGAAGCGCGAGCAGCTGACCAACGGCCACACCGAGCTCCACAGCTCCGGGCTCTACGCGAAGATGGCCGAGCTTGGCTGGCTCGGGGTGACGATCGAGGAGGGCTACGGCGGCTCGGGCGGCTCGATGCTCGACGCCTGCCTGTTCATGGAGGAGACCTCGCGGGGGCTTGCTCCGATCGGCGGCTACGCGACCACCCTGATCGTCGCCGGCGCGACCCAGCGCTTCGGCACCGAGGAGCAGAAGTCCGAGATCCTCGGCGGGATCGCCGGCGGCTCGGTGGAGGCGATCGCGATGACTGAGCCCGAGGCCGGCTCCGACGTCGGCTCGTTGAGCACGGCGGCCGATCGCGTCAACGGGGGCTTCGTGATTAACGGCCAGAAGGTGTTCTGCTCCAACGCCCACATCTCCGATCACATCCTCGTCGTCTGCCGCACCACCAAGGGCTCCTCCAAGCACGAGGGCCTGTCGATGATCTGGGTCCCGGCCGCGGCCGAGGGGATGGAGGTGAAGCCGATCGACACGATGGGCGGTCGCGAGACCAACCACCTCTACTTCAGCGATTGCGAGGCTCCGGCCTCGGCGGTCCTCGGCGAAGTCGATGCGGCCTGGATGCAGCTGATGGCCGGCCTCAACGGCGAGCGCCTGATCCTCGCGGCGACCATGCTCGGGGTTGCCCAGCGCGCCTTCGACGACGCCCTCGCCTACGTCAAGGAGCGCCGCCAGTTCGACCGCCCGATCGGTTCCTTCCAGGCGCTCCAGCACCGACTCGCCGACATGGCGACCGAGCTCGAGGCGGCCCGTCTGATGACCCACTGGGTGGCCTCGATGACCGACTCCGACCCCGGCCGGATGCTGCCCAAGGAGGCCTCGATGGTGAAGCTGTACGTGACCGAGGTGGCGAAGCGGGTTTCCCTGGAGGGGATGCAGCTGATGGGCGGCTACGGCTACTCCTCAGAGTACGACATGGAGCGCCTGGTCCGCACCAGCCTGGTCTCGACCATCTACGGCGGCACCTCGGAGATCCAGCGCAACATCATCGCCAAGACGCTGGGGCTTTAGCCGAGCCCGATTCTGGTCTTCACGGTAGGCGGGTCCCCGCTATCCTTGGGCACGCCTCGCGCTCCGCGCCCGGGGTTTTCTTTCTGTAACGGCTTCGATTCGAGGAGAAATGGCTCGCGGAGATGTACGCATAGCGGTGACGCTCGCCTGTGAGGAGTGCAAGCGCCGCAACTACGAGACGAACAAGTCCCGCCGCAACTCGCCGGACCGGGTCGAGCTGCGCAAGTACTGCCGCTGGTGCGGGCATCACACCCCGCACAAGGAAACCCGATAGGCGGCTGATGGCGAAGACGCGCGCACAGCGCAAGGCCGAGCGGCGCGCCCGCGAGGCCCAGCAGGCGAAGGCTGGAAGCGTCTCCCCCACCGAGCCGGCCTCGGAGGCACAGCACGACACCCAGGTGCCGAAGTCCGGCGAGGTCGCCGAGGTCGAGGCGGTTGAGGCCGGGATCGCCGCCGGCGCCCCCGAGTCCGAGCTGGAGACCCCCGACGCTCCCAAGTCACCCTCCCGGGCGGACCGGCGGGCCGAATCCAAGCAGCGCAAGGACACCGAGAAGCGGCGCAGGGAGGACCAGAAGCGCCAGGAGAAGGAGGCCCTCGCCCGCAAGCAGAAGCAGGCGACCGCGGAACGTCAGCGCGGAGGAGTGATCGGCTTCCTAGCCTCCTGCTGGGCGGAGCTGAAGAAGGTCCAGTGGCCGGACCGTGACACCCTGGTGCAGGCAACCGCAGTGACCATCATCTTCGTCGCAGTCGCGGCCGCCTACCTCGGCGCCCTCGATGCGCTGTTCAACTTCCTGATCAAGAGAATCCTCTAGAGACGAAACGGACTACATGTATCGCTGGTATGTGATCAACACCTACTCCGGGCACGAGAACAAGGTCAAGCACAATCTCGAGCACCGGGTTCAGACGATGGCCCAGGACCGCTACGTGCGCCAGGTGGTCGTCCCCACCGAACAGGTCTCCGAGATGAAGGACGGCCAGAAGGTCCAGACCGAGAAGCGGACGATGCCCGGCTACGTCCTGGTCAACATGGAGATGACCGATGATGCCTGGGGGCTGGTCAAGAACACGCCCGGGGTGACCGGATTCGTCGGCTCGCGCAACAAGCCCGTGGCGCTCTCGAAGCCCGAGGTCGACCGCCTTCTGCACCGGGAGACAGCCGAGCGCCCGCGGACCCAGGCCCAGTTCTCGATCGGCGAGTCGGTCAAGGTGATCTCGGGTCCGCTCTCGGACTTCTCCGGAGAGATCGCCGAGATCAACGAGGACGCCGCGAAGCTCAAGGTCCTGGTCTCGATCTTCGGCCGCGAGACGCCGGTGGAAGTGGGTTACGACCAAGTCAAAAAGGTCTAGGCTCAGACGATGGCCAAGAAGGTCCTGACAATGATCAAGCTGCAGATCCCGGCGGGGGCTGCCAACCCGGCTCCTCCGGTCGGCCCCGCCCTGGGCCAGCACGGGGTCAACATCATGGAGTTCTGCAAGGCGTTCAACGCCCAGACCCAGTCCGAGGGTGGGACGATCATCCCGGTGGAGATCACGGTCTTCGAGGACCGCTCCTTCACCTTTATCACCAAGACCCCGCCGGCGGCGGTCCTGATCAAGGAGGCGATCGGGATCGAGAAGGGCTCGGGTGAGCCACACTTAAACAAGGTCGGCACGATCAGCAAGGCGCAGGTGCGCCAGATCGCCGAGCGCAAGATGCCCGACCTGAACGCCAACGACATCGACGCAGCCTCGAAGATCATCGCCGGCACGGCGCGCTCGATGGGCGTCGACGTGGAGGGCTGATTCGCCCATGCCTCACGGCAAGCGCTACCGCGAGCAGTACGCGAAGGTCGACCGCGACCGCGCCTATCCTCCTGCCGAGGCCGTGGCCTTGCTGAAAGAGACGGCCAGCGCCGGCTTCGATGAGACGGTCGAGTTGCACGTCCGCCTCGGGGTCAACGTGCGTCACGCCGAGGAGCAGCTGCGCGGGACCCTGGCGCTTCCCCACGGGCTCGGCAAGGACGTGACGATCGCCGTCTTTGCCCAGGGTGAGAAGGCCCGTGACGCCGAGGCGGCGGGAGCCGACTTCGTCGGCGCCGACGACCTCGCAAAGCGGATCGAGGAGGGCTGGACCGACTTCGACGTGGCGATCGCCACCCCGGACATGATGCCCACCGTCGGCAAGCTTGGCCGGATTCTCGGCCCCCAGGGCAAGATGCCCAACCCGAAGGTCGGTCCGGTCACCGACGACGTCGAGAAGGCGGTCTCGGAATCGAAATCGGGCAAGGTCGAGTACCGCACCGACCGCCAGGCCGTCGTCCATCTCGCGATCGGCAAGGCCGGCTTCGAGGGCTCGCAGCTGCTCGACAACTACAACGCCGTGATCGAGGAGATAAACCGGGCCAAGCCGGCGGCGGCAAAGGGCCGCTACATCATCACGGTCACCCTGACCGCCACCATGGGTCCCGGGATCCGCGTCGACTCGACCAAGGCCGGCGAGCGCGACGGTGGCGGAGCCTCCGAAGCGGCTGCCCCCGCCCCAGAGCCACCGTCCGCCGAGTCCGCCGACGCCGACGGCTCCGGGGACGCCGACGGCTCCGGGGACGCCGAGGCCGTCCCCGCGTAGCGGCGTTGGAGCAGCGGCTCAGCCTCGTCACCCTTGGCGTAGCCGACCTCGACCGCGCCCGCACCTTCTACGAAGCCCTCGGCTGGAGCGCCAGCGGCGATCCGGGCGCCGACGTCGCCTTCTTTCAGGCCGGGGGAATGGCGGTTGCCCTTTGGAGTCGCGCCTCGCTCGCCGCCGACAGCGGGGTCGATGACTCGCCCGGGTGGGGCGGGGTCACCCTCGCCCACAACGTTCGCTCGCCAGCCGAGGTCGATTCGGTGATCGAGGAGGCCCGCGCCGCCGGGGCCTCGATCACGCGCGAGCCGGGGGAGACCTTCTGGGGCGGTTACTCGGGGGTGTTCGCCGACCCCGACGGCCATCCATGGGAGGTCGCCCACAACCCTCGCTGGACGATCGAAGAGGACGGAAGCATCCGGATCTGACGGTCAGGCCTCGCGAGCCGCCTCGACCGTGGCCAGCAGGGTCCTGGCGAGGAGCGCCTCGACCGCGGCCCGATCGAGCGCCTCCTCCCTGCAGCTGTCGAGCGCCTGCTCCGCGTAAGCAAGGAAGGCCCGGAGCGCCAGCGCGGCCAGGGGAGGCGGGTCGGTTGTGCCGAAGTGGTTGAGCGCGATGCTGGCCAGCATCACCCGCCGGTGGGACTCGGCCATGTCGTGAATCTCTCGTTCGGCCGGGATGCGGGAATCGCGGAAGACCAGCCAGGCGTCGCTGGGCTCGACCGCATGGTCGATCATCCGCTCGAAGTTCGCCGAGAGCTTCGAGTCGAGGGGAAGACGCTCGTCGGTGACCCAGCCCTCGGTCAGCGCTCCCCCGGCGAGGTCGGCCGCAGCCAGGAAGACGTCCAAACGGCCTCGCGGGAAGTAGTGGTAGAGGAGATTGCGGGTGACGCCGGCGCGCTCGGCCACGTCGTCGAGCGAGAGGCCGGCGTAGCCCTGGCGAGCCGCAACCTCCAGCGCGGCCTGACCGAGCTGCCTGCGGCGCTCGGGCGAGGAAAGGCGGCGTTTCCGCTCGCCCCGGTCGGCCGACGCGCCGCGCGGACTCTGCTTCGCAGCTCTCACTTGACAAAGTGTAAACAGGAGCATAGGATGCTTCGCCTTCGACCCTGGAGAGAAGGATGAGAATGCCCGGCTTCAAGTCTTCC
>JBBRHQ010000009.1:0-20668 GCA_038222365.1 Solirubrobacterales bacterium | reverse complement strand
GCATGTAGTGGGTCGCGATGTCCATGCAAGGATCGAGGCTCGGCGGCTTCATCCCGAAGTCGTATCCGTACTCGAAGGCAGGGAGGCTGGTCGCGAACCCCATCTTCGCCCGGGTCCGTCCGAGCCGGTAGGGGCGGAGGTTGGCGATCCCGTCGGCGCCGCTGGAGGGGCCCGCGGTGAGTTGGAGGGCCTGCTCGATCGGGGTCAGCGGAACCTTGCGGTTTCCGGCGACGACGTTGCGGAGCGGCGCGGGCCCCTCCTTTCGCGTGTAGCGGGGCGCCCAGAGGAATACCTCGTTGTAGATCTCAGGGGCGGTCGCGACGAAGACGCTGTCGGGCCTCGGCAGGTCGGGGTCGCGGAAGGTGTCTATCTCGGCCGGGTCGCGGGACTCGCGGAACGGCGCCTGGTCGTTGGAGCCCAGCATGTAGACCCCGTAGCGCCGGGCCATGTCGGAGAAGACCTGCATCCAGCCCCGCGCGAAGGTGTCGGTCGCGACGAGGAAGGGGGCCGCCAGACCTGGAACGCCCGGGAAGCGAGCCTCGTAGGCGGAGCGCGGGGCCGGGTAGGCGCTGCCCACCGAGAGCGCCGCCAGCAGCGCCGCGCAGGGCGGCGGCGAGCCCGCACAGGCCGCGGGGGGATCCGGCCCGCGGCCCAGCTCCCGGGCCTCGGCCCCGCGAGAGCCGGTCGCCAGGGTCATCAGGCCGACGTCCTCGTTGAAGGCGACGACGTTCGGTCGGCCTCTGGCCTTGAAGGGAACGACGTAGCGGCGGATCATGCACTCGATCTTTCGCCTGAATGAGCCATAGGTCTTGACGTGGCGCAGCTCCTGCTTGAACTGCATCGCGAAGACCCGGGGGGCGCCCGGGGCGGGGTCAAGGGCCCGGATCGGCGGGATCGCCCGGTGCGCCGCGGTGCGGCGGCACTGCGACGCGGTTGGGGGCGCCGGAATCCGCGGCGGTGGCCCCTGGGCGCGGGCGAAGACCCTGCGGGCCTTGGTCGGGTCATTGGTGATCAGTGCATCGACGCCGATGTCGAAGGCCGTCCGCATCTCGGCGGGCTCGTCGACGGTGTAGGGGACGACGCGCAATCCCAGCGAGTGCGCCCTGGAGACGTATTCCTGGGAGACGGGCCACTGCGGCGAAACCCACTGGATGCCGTTGCCGTGGGCCACATCGATGCCGGATTCGTTCACCACGCCGATGGTGAGATAGGACGTATCGACGTTCGGCAGCTGCTGCTGGGCCACCGTCAGGTTCGGCGGCCAGAAGCTCTGCACGATCAGCTGATCGGAGGGGACGCCGCTGCGCTTGATCGCGTCGCTGACCGCGGTCGCGAAGCCGGAGGTCGGGTCGTAGTCCGAGTCGGTGGGGAGGTTCTTGATCTCGACGTTCGCCGACGCCCCCGTCCTCCGCAGCAGCCGCAGGACCGCCGAGAACCTGGGAATGGGCACCCGTCGGCGATCGGAGGACGCGTGCTGGCGCAGATGGTCCTCGGCCCCCAGCACGTCCAGCCTGCAGTTGTCCAGCTCGTCCAGTGTGCGGTCCGCCAGCCGGCCGGTGCAGGGGGTGACGCGGTCGAGGGTGTCATCGTGGAAGACGACGGGCACGCCGTCGGAGGTCAGCTTCACGTCGAGCTCGAGCACGAAGCCCTGGTGCGCCGCGTGGCGGAAGGCGGGCATCGTGTTCTCGGGGTAGGTCGGTACCCCGTTGACGATCGCGCCACCGCGATGGGCGTGGATCAACGGCGAGGCCTCGGCGATGGCGGCCAAGCACAGGGTCAGGCACCCAACAAGGGCCAAGGCGATCGCAACGCGCAGCTGAGCGCGGGCCGAGCTCACGAGCCCATGCTCCCAGATCGCCCCGGCACCGGGTAGCTGTGGCAGGGGATGAAAAAAGGGCTAGGTGTCCCCACCATGAGGAGGGGGAGTTGGGGTTGATGGCGCGATTGGCGAAGTTCGTGACCTCACCGGCGCCGATCTTGCCGGAGAGGCCACCTGGCAGCCGCGCTAGCGACTAGGGGTCGAGGGAGACCGGCAGCGTCTTCGGCTGGTTGATGAAGGCGGACTCGACGACCGTCGGCCTTCCTGCCGGCTCCATCCGCGGGAACCGCTCCAGCGTCTCCTCGAAGAGAATTCGAAGCTCCAGCCGGGCCAGCGCCGTTCCCAGGCAGAAGTGGCGACCCCCGGCCCCGAATGCCTGGTGCTCGGGGTTGCGGCCCACGTCGAAATGGTCGGGATCCTCATAGCGGGACTCGTCGCGGTTGGAGGACACATACCACATGATCACCTTCTCGCCCTCGCGGATCTGCTGCCCCGCCAGCTCGGTGTCACAGCTGGCGGTGCGCCGGAAGTGTGCGAAGGCGGGATACATCCGCAAGGACTCCTCGACCGCGCTGGGGATCAGGGAGCGGTCCTCGAGCAGCAGCTCACGTTGCTCGGGATGGTCCATAAGGGCCTTCATGCCGCTGCAGTAGGTCGCCTTGGTGCTGTCGTTGCCGGCCGCGACCAGCAGGAAGAACCCCATGACGATCTCGTGCTCGGAGAGCTTCTCGCCGTCGATCTCGGCGTGGACGAGGACGCTGGTCAGGTCGTCGGTCGGGTTCTCGCGGCGCGCGGCGATCATTCGCCCACAGCGGGCGAAGATCTCCGGGATGTCGTGCTCGAGCACTCCCTGGATCCCGGCCGGGTTGAGGTCGGGGTCCCCGGCCCCGAGAGCTGAGTTCATCAGGTTGGCCCAGACCTCGTCGTCCTCCGGCGGGATCCCCATGAAGCTGCCGATCACGCGTGAGACGGCCGGCTGGGCGACGTCGACGACCAGGTCACAGGTCTCGCGCCCATCGATTCGCTCGAGCACGTCGATGACGATCTCCCGGATCTCCTGCTCGTGAGCGGCGATCCGCTTCGGCGTGAAGCCGGCCTGGAAAAGCGCCTTCAGACGGTCGTGCTTCGGCGGGTCCATGCCGATGAACATCGCCCGGCTCAGCTCGATCGGAAACCCGGCGTTGATCGCGGTGACCCCGCCCAGCTCGGAGGAGTAGGTCTTCCAGTCGCGGCTGACCGTGTGGATGTCCTCCGCCCTGGTCACCGACCAGTAGCCGGCCTCTTGCGGATATTCGCTGATCTGCCCGGTCCAGTGGATGGGGCACCCACGGCGCATCTCGCGGAAGAGCTGGTGTGGCGGCCCCTCCAGCCAGTGCTCGCGCTCGGTCACCAATACGTCGTTCAGATCGCCGTCAGCTGAGCTCATTCCGCCCTCCTCGATCGCCGATTCGCCGCCCGGGACGGGCCGCATACTACTACTGGCTGGCTGGCCAGCATTGGCGGCTCGCTACGAGCCCGGCGCCCGGCATTTCGCCGGTGGATTTGGCTACCTCAACGTCGACGGCAGGATGCTTAGCACCCTCCATCTCGACCGCCCGCCCGGCGCGGAGACCTCGCGCCTCTTCGACCCACTTCTCGCTGCGCCTGCCGCGGGTCGGCATCGAGCGGAGAGCGAGCCGCATGCGCGGGTATCTGCGGGTCTCCTCGCCGGGTCGGGTGGCGCTCGCGATCGGCGGGGTGCTCCGGCGTGCGAGGGTCACGGCCTGGGAAAACGGCCACCTCGTCGCCCACCGCCGGGTCGGAGGGCTCCTCCGCTTCCGCCTCGATGCCGAACCGGGTCGTGCCGCGGATTGGGCGGTGATCTGGTGATCGGCCGGCTACCGGGGCCGCGGCTGCCGACTACGCGCCGGTGTACTTGAAAGTCACCGTGTAGCGCTTGGTGCCGACATGGGTTTCGCACGAGTTCAGCCTCGAGGGGCGCTGCTCGCATGACCACCGGTGCCCCACCTTGCGGAAGCTGCAGCGGTTGCGGCACTTGTGGCGGCTGACGTCTTCGGCGATCACCCTCTTCGCCTGGCGACAGGTGACGCCGAAGGCCCGCACGCTCTTTGCCTTACGGGCGTTGCTGCATCCCTGCGCCTGCGCCGACGGCGCCAAGGCAAGCCCCGCGATCAGGACCGCGAGGGCAGCGAGCATCCCAACCGAGATGGCTGCAAGTTGACCCCTGCCGACTTCGGGTAACGCCATGGCCCCATCCTATGCCCCCGGCAGCGCCCCGAGTCAAGGGCCGAATTCGAACAGGCGCCTGGCGGGAGAATGGACGGGTGGCGAAGGTGCCCGAGATCCACGGCGTCTGCGACGCGCGCTTCGCCCGGGTCCGGGAGGCGCTGGCCGAGAACTTTCGCGACCGGGGAGAGATCGGGGCGTCGGTCGGGCTCTGCCTCGAGGGACAGCCGGTGGTCGAGATCTGGGGAGGTTGGGCCGATCGCGACCGACGCCGTCGGTGGCGGCGTGACACGTTGGTCGACGTCTTCTCGGTCGGCAAGGCGATGGCCGCCATCTGCCTGCTGATCCTGATCGAGGAGGGACGAGTCGACCTCGACCAGCCGGTGACCCGTTGCTGGCCGGATTTCGGCGCCGGTGGCAAGGAAGCGATCACCGCCCGGATGATTCTCGCCCACCGGGCCGGGCTCCCGGGGATCCGCCGCTCGCTTCCCGAGCAGGCGATGTACGAGTCGGAGACGATGGCTGCGGCGCTGGCCGCGGAGCGGCCATGGTGGGCTCCCGGTCAGACCCACGGCTACCATGTCAACACTTTCGGCTTCCTGGTCGGGGAGATCGTTCGCCGGATCAGCGGCGAGACCTTGGGAGAGGTGTTTCGCCGTAGGATCGCCGAACCGCTCGGCGCCGAGTTTCATTTCGGCGTCGCCCGCGAGGATGAGGGAAGGGTGGCCGAGTACCTCTTCGAGATCGAGCCGTCCCCGGCCCCGGAGGATCAGCGCCACGAGAGACCGAGCGGCGAGGACGAGCGGGCGGAGATGCTCCGCAGCGTCTACTTCAACCCGCCGGGTATCTCCGGGCTGGGCACCGTCAACACCAGGGCCTGGCGGGCGGCGGAGATGCCCTCGACCAATGGCCACGCGACCGCGGCGGGGATCGCGCGGATCTACAGCGCCCTGGCCTGCGGCGGGACGATTGACGGGGTGCGCCTGCTCGGGTCGGAGACGATCGATGCGGCGAGCTCAGAGGAGTCGAGTGGGCCCGACTTCGTGCTCGGCCGCCCCTCGCGGTTCGGCCTCGGCTTTCAGCTCACCCAACCGGAGCGGCCGCTCGGCGGCGGCCCGCGCGGATTCGGGCACTTCGGCGCCGGAGGCTCGCTCGGCTTCGCCGACCCGGACCGGCGTCTCGCCTTCGGCTACACGATGAACCGGGCCGGGCCGAGCTGGCAGAACACGCGCAACCGGGCCCTGATCGACGCCGTCTACGCCTCGCTGTGATCAGCGCGCAGGGATTACTAGGCGTCGGCCTGCGCCGCCGCCCAGTCCCGCAGGCGGTCCGAGAACTCGGGCGTCCCCGCGCCGACCTCGACCACCTCGTCGGCGGGGACGTTGGCGCGCCGCGCTGCGGCGATGATCTCATCGGGGGAGGGCGCCTCATAGAGGCAGTAGGTGCGACGGCGATCCGCGCTGAGAAACGAGAACAGCCAGTGGACGCCCTCGCCGTCGTTGATCTCCTCGATCAGGCTGACGTCCTCGCTGGTCAGTTCGAGTTGGTCGGCAAATTTTCGCTCGATCATGAAGAGCGGCATCTGCAAGGAATCCTAGCGCGGGCTCAGGCCTCGGCCAGGCCGTGGCGGTGCGCATAGGAGGCCGCCTCGGTGCGGTTCGCGCAATCGGTCTTGCGGAGGATGCTGCGGATGTGGTTGGCGGCCGTGTGCTCGCTGATCTGAAGCTCCGCTCCGATCTCGCGGTTGCTCAGCCCCTGCGCGACGAGACGGAGGATCTGCGCCTCGCGCGCCGAGAGGCCGTCGGGAAGGCCGCTCGGAACGGCCGAGCCGAGAGCCCTGGAGCGGGCGAGCAGGGAGCTCATCCCGATTCGCTCGGCCATCCCGGCAGCTTCGTCGATCAGCGCCGCCGCCCGGGCGCGGTCGCCCTCGGGGCTCCGCAGCAGGACCCGTCCGTACTCGTAGGCGCTGTGGGCGAGCCAGGTCTCCGCTCCCATCCCGCGGTTCAGCTCGATCGCCCTCTCGAAGTGCTCCGCGGCCCGTTCCCACTCACCCAGGGCCCCCGCGAGCATCCCGAGGTAGCGGTCGGCGGCGCCGTAGTAAGCGACCAGATGGCCGATCATCACGTTCGTCCCGCTCAACGGCTCCAGCTCCGGGTAGAGGAGGGCGGCGAGACGATCGTCGCCGAGCGCCACGCAGACGTCGGTCAGGTAGGTGAGCGAGGCGAGCCACAGTGACTTGCGGAAGGGATCCAGCCCCTCCTCGGCCAGGCGGCCCAGCTCTCGGCGCGCCTCCTTCTCCATGCCCAACTCGACCAGGAGCGAGATCATCCCCGGGCGCCACGGGCCCCCCTGGCGCGGCTCGCCGGCGAGCACCCTGATCACCGGGGCGAGCTCCGCCAGCCGGCCCTGCTCCCGCCGGATGCTGAACATCTGGATTCCGTAGACGCCGGATGGGTCGCGGCCGGTCAGCAGCCTGCTCCACTCGCGCGACCTGTTGGCGGATGCCTCCGCCTCCGCCATGTGCCCATCGCCCAGCTCGATCGCCGAGCCGTAATGCTCGGCCACGTGGTGCATGAACGGCTGCGCCGTCTGCTCCGCCGTCTCGCGGAGGGCCGCGACCTCGAGTCGCGCCGACTCGATCTCGCCCAGTGCGACGAAGGTGGGCACCCGCCAGGCCATCGACTCGGCGCGGATCTCGGTATTCCCCAGTGAGTCGCCGAGGTCCTTGGCCTCGGTCAACATCTCGAGGATCTCCCCCAGCGAGCTCGTCCCTCGCGCCCAGTAGGAGCGCATCAGCACGGTCGCCAGGCCGGGGCGGTCGTCGAGGCTGCGGGCCATCGCGACCGCGTTCGCGCGCACCACGGCGGCGCGCTCATGCTGGCCCTGGAAGTCGAGCGCTCGCGCCAGTCCGCCGAGTACGCCGACACGCAGGCTCGAGCTTCCCTCGCCGAGCGCGGTCGCCGCCTCCTCGAGCAGCTCGAACACCGCCCTGTCGGCGATGCCCGGGCGCCAGCAGGCTTCCTCGTGGCCGATCGCGGCACGAGCGAGCAGCTCTGCGTCTCCCAGCTCCCGTGCGATCTCCGCGGCGGAGTTGAAGGCTCCCAGGGCGTCGAGCGCCTTGCCGGCCCGGTGGCAGGCCCAGCCGAGCTCGAGCAGCACCTCGGCCCGCTGGTGACGATGCTCGATCGGCAGCTCCAGCGCAGTGCGCATCCAATCGGCCGCCTGTTCGAAGTCGAGCGCGTCGGTGGCGGCCCGCGCCGCCAGGAGCGCGTACTCAACCCCGCGACCGGGCTCGGCCAGTTGCCCGGCGCTGGCGAAGTGGTGGGCGAGATCGGCGAGCGCCCGAGCTGAGCGCTCACCGCCCGCCTCGAGCGCCTCGCCAACGCGAAGATGGAGCTCGGCCCGCCGCAGTCCACTGAGACGGTCATAGAGAGCTCGCCGAACCAGCTCGTGGGTGAACCGGTAGGCGAGCCCGCGCGAGGGCAGCTCTTCGATCATCCCGCTCCGCGCCGCCTCGTCCAGCGCATCGCGGAGATCGGAATCCCCCAGCTCCGACGCTCGGCGCACCGTGCCGAACTCGAACTCCGATCCTGCGGTGGCGGCGAGCTCGAGCAGATTGGAGGTGCCGGGAACGAGCCGGGAGAGGCGCTGGTTGACGACCTCCCGGACCCCTTCCGGTGTCCCGAGCTCGCTCAGCGGCCGCGTCAAGCCGACCTCTCCGTCATTCAGCTCGACGGCGCCGGTCTCGACCAGGGAGCGCCACAGCTCGCAGACGAGAAAGGCATTTCCGTCGGTGAGATCGCTGATCGCCCCGGCCAGCTCAGACAGGCCTCTCTCCGGTTTCCCGCCCGCGGCTTGGCGGACGAACTCGGCCATCTCCTCGCTGGAGAAGCCGGTCAGCCGCAGCCAGACGACGTCATCGGAGCGGCGCAGGTCGGCGAGCGTCTCGGAGAAGGCGTCGCGCGCCTCGGACTCCGTGTCGCGGAAGTTGGTGAGCAGCAGCATGCGGGCATCGCCTGCCGAGCGCGCCAGCTGGCGGAGCAGCAGCAGGGTCGGGGCGTCCGCCCAATGGGCGTCCTCGAGCACCAGCAGCAGGGGGCGGCGGCGGCTTATTCCGGCGAGGAGATCGGTCACCGCGGTGTGGAGGCGGTGACGCTCGGTGTCCGGGTCGGCTTCCACCGGGGGGTCGAGGCCGCCGACCCGAGCGGGGAGGTCGGGGAGCAAACGCGTCAGCTCCCCCCCGCTCGGGCCGAGCGCCTCCCGAAGGTCGGCGGGCTCGGAGACCCTGGCGAGATGATCGAGGGCTTCTACGAAGGGCCCGTACGGGGAGCGGACAACCGCGTCGCAGGCCCCATAGAGGACCAGCGCTCCGTCCTCGGCGGCCCTGCTCGCGAATTCGCGCACCAGGCGGCTCTTTCCCGAGCCGGGCTCCCCCCCGAGCAGGACAACGCGACGGCCCTCGGCCCGCGCCATCGGCATCAGGGAGCGGAGGGTTTCGAGCTCGACCGAGCGTCCGACGAAGGGATAGGTCGATGTGAGGCGCAGCGCGCCTGGGAGATCGTCCATCTGAGGCTCCGGAAAGACCATAGTCAGGTCTGACCATCGAGCCAAGCCGACGCCTTAATCGACAGCCCGGAAATTGGGTCAGAACGGGTCATGACAGGACCTGCGAGATGGCCTAGCTTCGACTCGGATGAAATCGACAACACATCTAGGAGGAGGACGCATGAGCACCGTCACCACGCCCGCGCAGGCAGCGCACCAGGAGCTCTCCGGATTCGACGGAAGGCTGATCGGGCCGGATGACTCGGGCTACGAGGAGGCCCGAGCGGTCTACAACGCGATGATCGACAAGCGGCCGGCGCTGATCGCCCGCTGCGCCGACGCGGCCGAGGTCGCCGACGTCGTCCGCTTCGCCGCCGAGCACGACCTCCTCCTCGCCGTCCGCGGCGGCGGCCACAACGGCGGCGGGCTTGGGACCTGCGATGACGGCGTCGTCATCGACCTCTCGCAGATCAACGGGATCGACGTCGACCCGCAGGCCCGGACCGCCCGGGTCGGAGGCGGCTGCACCTGGGGGGAGGTCGACGCGGCCACCAACAAGCACGGCCTGGCGACCCCGAGCGGGATCATCGCCACCACGGGCGTGGGCGGCCTGACCCTGGGGGGCGGCATCGGTCACCTGACCCGGAAGTTCGGGCTCTCGATCGACAACCTGCTCGAGGCGGAGCTGGTGCTGGCCAGCGGGGAGCAGGTCCGGGCAAGCGCCGACGAGCACCCCGACCTGTTCTGGGCGATCCGGGGCGGCGGCGGGAACTTCGGCGTCGTCACCTCCTTCCTGTTTCAGCTGCACGAGGTGGACACGGTGATCGCCGGCCCCGTCTTCTGGGCCGTCGAGCAGGGCGCGGAGGTCCTCTCGGCATACCGGGAGTTCCTGCCGGCCGCCCCGCGCGAGCTGAACGGGTTCTTCGCCTTCACCTCGGTCCCACCGGCTCCACCGTTCCCGGAGGAGCTGCATACCCGCAAGGTCTGCGGCGTGGTCTGGTGCTACGTCGGCGAGGAGGGCGACGCAGCCGAGGCGATGGCCCCGCTGCTCGAGGCCGTCCCGGAGCCGCTGATGAACGGCGTCCAGCCGATGCCCCACCCAGCGTTGCAGAGCGCCTTCGACGGGCTCTACCCGAAGGGTGACCAGTGGTACTGGCGAGCCGACTTCGTCAACGAGATCCCCGACGAGGCGGTCGAGATCCACGCCCGTTTCGGGGCCGAGATGCCGACCCTGAAGTCGACCATGCACATGTACCCGATCGACGGCGCCGCGCACGACCCCGAACCCTCCGACACGGCCTGGAGCTACCGGGACGCGAACTGGGGCTCGGTCTTCGCCGGGGTTGATCCCGACCCGGCCAACGCCGGCACCGTCCGCGATTGGTCGATCGACTATTTCGAGGCCCTGCACCCGTACTCCGCGGGCGGTGCCTACGTCAACATGATGATGGACGAGGGCCAGGATCGGGTCCGGGCGAGCTACCGCAACAACTACGATCGCCTCGCCCAAGTGAAGGCGACCTACGACCCGGACAACCTCTTCCGGGTCAACCAGAACATCGTGCCGCAGGCGTAGGCGTTCGCCGCCTCCAAACCCGCGGCGGCGGTTCCCGGCACTGCAAACCGCCCGGCGGCTTCGGCCGCCGGGCGGTCCTCACTTCACGGTCTCGACCGAGAGAAGGCCTTCCTGATCGTGCGGCTTGCCCTTGCCGTCCCGATCGGTCAGCGGGCAGAAGAAGATGTAGGAGCCAGGCTTCTTCAGATCCAGCGACGCGGTCTGCGAGAGCCCTCCGTCGAGAATCGCCGTGCTCTGGAGCCCCGTCGGATCGATGTAGGCAGGCGGTGGGCCGTTGCTGGCAAAATCCTTCTTGATCTGGCTCAGGGGAGGCGCTTTGCCCTTGATCGGCGCCGCGATTACGAGGTGCACGGCGTCCTGCCCCTTGCTGGTGAACGTGAGCTGATTGGTGCCCGGGCTGAGGCCCGAGATGTCCCACTTGAACTTGTCATGCCCGGCGGTGCCGGCGGTGATCTGCCCCGGCGTGTCCGGCAGGTCGCCGCTCGAACCGCCGCTGAGCTTGATGCCCGCCGTGGCAGGCGGGCCGCTGCTCCCGCCAAGCGCCGCGGCATCCACGAGGACGTAGTTGCCCTCGGGCAGGTTGAGGGTGGCGCTGCCGGTCTTTCCTCCGAGCACGCCCCCGATTCCTCCGTTGAGCTCTGCCCACGAGGGGATCACGTCGCTGTTCTTTCCCAGCTCCTTGAGCACATCATCCATGGTGTGGTTTCCCGTGTAGCGGATGAATTGGAGCCCGTGCGGCTGCTTTCCGTCGTTGGTCAGCTTCAGGTCCACCAGCCCGCCCTCCGCCGCCTTCGGCGCCTTGAAGGAGGCCGAATTTCCCTGTTCGGAGATGCTCACCTTCAGCGTGGTTGCCGAGTTCTCGTCGCTGCTTCCGCAACCGGCCGCGAGAAGCCCTATTGCGACCAGGCCAACTGCGAGAACCGCCGAACGCCTTCGGACCTTGCTCATTTCACTCCCTGCTGTCGGGGCGGGCGAAAGATCAGCTCACCATGGACCAGGGTCGGCATCCTATCCGCGGGCACGGCTGGAACGCACAGATCGACCGCCCGGTGGCCGCAGGGGCCGCCGGGCGGTCACGATCCGTCGTGGGGGCCTGCCCTACTGCTGAGCGTGCAGCGTGACGCTGCTCGCGGGCCGGCAGCGGGGCGTGTGTGTGGCGCGGGCGTAGTAGCGGCCGGAGTGCAGGCCGGGGTTGCCCATGTCCCACATGTAGCCGTCGCCGTTGGCCTCGGCGAGGTCCATGCCGACGCGCTGGTCATTGCGCGGATTCTGCTTGGAGCCGAGCTGCTTGTAGAGGACGATGGTGCGCTCGCTCTTGCAGGCGAGCTTCGGGCTCTTCACGTATCCGAAGAAGCCGCCGGATTCGGCCTGGATCAGCACCTTGGTCGGTGCCTTGCCCGCGGCGCTGGCCATCCCGGCAAAGCCGGAGAGGGCGGTCACGGTGACGGCGAGGGCGGCGATCGTCTTGCGGATCCTGGTCTTCGGGGTCATTGCTTTCTCCTTGGTGGTTGGGTGCTGCTGTAATGACCATGTTCGGCGCCCCCGGCCGCCCCGGCCAGGACCCCTGGGGTGGAACCCGGCAACACCCCTATCGCTCGACCAACCTGACCCTCGCCGCCTTGACGCGGGTGGCGGCGACGGCCGGGCTGTAGCCGAACCTGACCCTGACCGTCAGCCTGGGTAAACGCTAGTTACACGATCGGTTACTATTGGCCGGTGCCGGTCACCGAGCAGAGCCGCAAGCCCGGCGCCACGTTGCGGCGGGCGCGCGAGCGCGAGATCGTCGACGCGACACGGGCCCTCTTCGACGAGCGCGGCATGCAGGACGCGCGCGTCTCCCGGATCGCCCGTCGCGTCGGCATCAACAAGGCGCTGATCTACCGGCACTTCGCCTCCAAGGAGGAGCTCTTCGTACTGACGATCACCCACTACCTCGCCGAGCTCACAGCACTGCTCGAGGCCGTCGACGCCGAGACCGAGGATCCCGGCGAACGCCTCCGCCTCGGTTTCGAGGCCTTTGCCGATTACGGGATCGAGCATCCCGCCTTCCTCGACTGCGCTCTTTCCCTCCTCCGCCAGCCGGCCGAGGAGCTTTACGCGCAGATCTCCGACGCCGTCTGGGTGCGCCTCGGCCGCTCGATGGCGGCCTGCATCGGCTGGCTCGCCGCGGTCCTGGCAGAGCTCGGAGTCCAGCAAAGCGACCTTCGCGCCAACCAGCTCTACCTACAGGCAATCGGCGTCCTCCATCTCGCCCGCTCGGGGGTGGGGTTGCGCGCCGCCGCCGGAATGGCCGAGGCCTTTCCGGTCGGCACCGAGGAAGTGCGGGCCGCCTGTGTCGAGCTCGCTCTCGCCGCGGCCGGAACCGAAAGGAGCAGCAGTTGATGGAGAACAACACCGAAACCAGGACGGCGGAATGGAGGCCCTCGAGCTGGGGCAGACCGGGCGAGCCGCTCGGGCCTTACGAGGAGGTCACCCTGCACGGCCACACGGTCGGCTTCCAGGCCGCCGGCGAGGGACCATTGCTGATTCTGCTGCACGGGATCACCTCGACCTCGGAGTCGTGGCGCAAGGTGATGCCGGCGCTCTCCGAACGCTACACGGTGATCGCCCCCGACATGATCGGCCACGGGCGCTCGGCCAAGCCCCGGGGCGATTACTCGCTGGGCGCCTACGCCGCTGGGGTCCGCGACCTGTTGGCGGTGCTCGGCTTCGAGCGCGGCACTGTCGTCGGGCACTCTCTGGGCGGCGGGATCGCGATGCAGCTTGCCTACCTCTTCCCGGAGTACGTGGAGCGGATGGCGCTGATCTCGACCGGTGGGCTCGGCAAGGAGGTCCATCCGCTGCTGCGGGCATCCACCCTGCCGGGCTCGGAGTGGGTCCTGCCGCTGCTGGCGAGCGAGCGCTCCGTGCAAGCCGGCGACACGGTGCGGGCGCTGGCGGCGAAGCTCGGGGTCGAGGCGGGGCCAGACATAGCCGAGTTCGCACGCGGCTTCGCCTCCCTCGTCCATCAGGGCGCCCGCGACGCCTTCCTGGAGACGATGCGGAGCGTGATCGGCCCGGACGGCCAGAAGGTCTCGGCGCTCGATCGGCTCTATCTCGCCGACCAGATGCCCTTCCTGCTGATCTGGGGCGACGAGGACCCGGTGATCCCGGTCGAGCACGGCCGGCTCGCCCACGAGCACGTCGCCCACAGCCGCTATGTCGAGATCGAGGGCTCCGGACACTGGCCGATGCTCGACGCGCCCGGGCGGATCGTCGAGGAGCTGACCAGCTTCATCGAGGGGACCGAGCCCTTCGAGTGGTCGCTGGGGCAGGTACGCGAGCGCATGCGACGGGGACCGGAGGGTCAGCCGGAGGAGTCATGAGCTTCCAGGAGAAACTGAGCTCCCCGATCAAGGATCTGGTCTCGGGGCGGATCCCGCAGGCCGACCTCGACGACCGCGACCCCGACTACGTTCGCGAGAACCTGCCGGGGCTCTGGGTGCTCGCTTCCTTCTACTTCCGCGCCGAGGTCCGCGGGCTCGAGCGCATCCCCGCCGAGGGGCCGGTGCTGCTGGTCGGGAACCACTCCGGCGGCAACGTCACCCCGGACACGATGGTCTTCACGCTCGCCTTCTCCGGCTACTTCGGCGCCGAGCGGCGCCTTCACCCGCTGGTCCACAACCTGGTGCTGGCGATGCCGCTGCCGTTCAAGCTCGCCAAGTTCGGTTGCGTCACCGCCTCGCACGAGAACGCCAAGCTGGCGCTCGACCGCGGCGCCGTCGTCCTCGTCTACCCCGGCGGCGACCTCGAGGTGCACCGTCCCCTCTGGGACTCGGGCAAGGTGCACTTCGCCGGGCGCAAGGGGTTCGTGAAGCTGGCGCTCGAGGCCGACGTGCCGATCGTCCCGCTGGTCTCGGTCGGTGGCCAGGAGACCTCGGTCTTTCTCTCCCGCGGCGAGCGGCTCGCCCGGGCCCTGCAGCTCGACCGCCTATTCAGGCTCAAGGTTATCCCGATCTCCCTGGCGATCCCCTGGGGGCTGAACGTCGGCGACATGCTCGGCCACTGGCCGCTGCCGGCGAAGCTGACGATCGAGGCGATGGAGCCGATCCGCCTGCGCGAGCGCTTCGGAGCCGACCCCAACCCCGACGACGTCTACGAGCAGATCACGGAAACCATGCAGGCGAAGCTCGACCAGCTCTCCGCTGAGCGCCGCCTGCCCCTGGTGGGCTGAGCGGGCGCCGTCGAATGCGGGTCGATGAGAGCATTCGGGTGGCGGCGCCGAGGGCGCGCGTCTGGGGGTTGGTCTCCATGCCCGAGCGCTATTCGGAGTTCATGGTCGGCTCGACCTGGGATCCCGTCCCCGGCGAGCCATCATCCGGGTTGCGGGCGCGCTTCTGGCTCAAGGTCAAGGTCGGTTCGACCGACCTCGGCGGAGTGGTCGAGCTGGTCGAGCTCGACCCGCCCCACGAGCTTGCCTGGACCAGCGTCAGCGGGATCGACAACCGAGGTCGCTGGCTCCTGCGGGAGCGAAACGGTGAGACCGAGGTGACCATGCGGCTCAGCTACCAGGTCCCCGGCGGCCTGCTTGCGTTGGTCGCGAGCCGGCTCGGGGCTCCGATCCTGCGCCGCTCCGTCCGCCAGTCCCTGACTGCGCTGAAGGAGTTGATCGAGGAGGGCGAGGCGTGAGGTGCCGCGCCATGGATCTCTTACGGGATGTGGCTGACCACCCGGATCGCAAACTTCCCGGCTTCGCGGGTCCGCTCGAGCTCAACCGTGATCGCTCCGCTCGGGACCTGCACCTCGCTGGCGATCGCCTGCTTCAGATGCGGCGGCATCTCTGCGTATGAGCATTGGGATTGCCCCGGTCCCCGGCTTGACGAAGTGAGTTGCGAGCAGATCCATCCGGAACTTGCCTTCGTGGGACTTGTAGTAGAGGTCCGCCTTCGCCCTTTGGACCTCGGGCAAGCGGGCCATGTCGACGAGCTTGCCCGCGAACTTGTAGAGCAGATCGAATGAGCCCTTCTTGAGGCCTGGGGGGCTCGCGGTCCGGCTCTTCGGAATGCCGTGGTTCTTGTACTGCTTGTAGAGAGCCTTGCCCTTCTTCCCCAGCTTGACCAGCTTCTGGAGTTTCTTGGCGTCGTCGCGCCTGAACCCGTTCTTGACGCCCTTGAGGAAGGCCTTTGCACCCTTGTTGAAGTCCTCAGCGGACTTGATCAGGTGATTGACGATCTTCTGTTCCGTGGGGCTGAGCGGAACCTCCACCGAGACAGTGAACTTCTCGGTCCTGCAGGTGACGTTCGGCTCAGTCGGAGTGCCACTCGTCCTGACCGTGACAAGCCTGACGCCCTGCGTCCTGTAGTCGTGCGAGGCAAACGTGGAGGTCGTGTAATGAAGGGTCTCGGCAGGGCGGCCGTCCCCCCAGTAGATCTTCGCTGTCCAGTTGCAGCCCGGAGTCCCGGTGATCCCAGCGTCGACCGTTCCGTCGTGAGAGCAGACGTCGGCCTTGGTGTGACAGGGATAGGGATAGGGCACTGCCCTCGCGGAAGCCGGGCCAGCCGTCAGGGTCAGGCCGATGAGTGCCAAAAGGACTGCGAGAACAGGCAACGTGGGCGCAAGGAGACTCTCCAATGCCCGAGACGCGATTCAGGTCGGAATATTGCGATCCCCGCGAAATCGTAGACCAGGTCGTCGCGGCGGATGCCGCTCCGGCGGACGAAAAAAGGTCATCGTTCAACTCGCAGCACCAACCGATTCTCGGTGCCCATGGAGCCCGATCGCGCGAGCAACATCGTTCGCCTGGCACGATGCACCGATGTGGATTCAGCGACAGATCGCACTTCGGCCCCGGCCGCGCGGCTTTCACCTGGTCGGCGACCAGATCACCTCCGAGATGCCGGAGATCGGCCGGCTCGAGATGGGTCTCCTGCACCTGCTGATCCAGCACACCTCCGCCTCACTGGCGCTCAGCGAGAACGCCAGCCCCGAGGTGCGCGCCGACTTCGAGACCTGGTTCAGCGACGCGGTCCGGGAGGACACCTCCTACTGGCGGCACTCGCTCGAAGGGCCTGACGACATGCCCGCCCACGTCAAGTCGGTGCTGATCGGGCCCTCCCTGACGATCCCCGTCTCCGGCGGGTCGCCGGCCCTAGGGACCTGGCAGGGCATCTACCTCTGCGAGCACCGCGACCGCCCCACACCCCGCAGGGTTGTGGCGACACTGCACGGGTCGCCCGCCTAGCCCCCGGTCGCGAAATGCCAGGTGGTCGGGTTGGCCAGTGTGTTACCGGCGAGGTCCTTCGCCGTCCCTGCCACCGCCGCGGTGAACAGCGTGTTCGCGGGAAGGGCCGAGCTGGGGGTGAAGATCAGTGCGTTGCCGTACCAGCCGAAGCTGCCCCCGACGGTGGCACCGTTGCCGGTCCGCTTCAGCGAAAAGGCGGCTTGGGTCGAGGGCTTGTCCATCGCCTTGTTGAAGAAAGGGATCACCAGCGAGCCCCGCGAGACCTGGGTGGCCCCGTCCGCTGGGTAGACGAGGTTGACGATCGGGCGGTTGGTGCTGGTGAAACGCCAGCTCTTGGGGCTCGGCAGCGGATGACCGTCGACGTCCTTGGCGGCGGTGGTAACAGTGGCGGTGTACTGGGTCCCCCCGGCGAGGTCGGCTGCCGGGTCGAAGATCAGGGCGCTGCCGTACCAGCCGAAGCTGCCCGCGACCGGGGCACCGTTGCTGGTCCGCTTCAGTGAGAAGGCGGACTGGGCCGAGGGCTTGTCCATCGCCTTGTCGAAGACGACAACCACGTTCGCGTTCGGCAGCACCTCGTTGGCGTTCTCGGCGGGGACGACCGCGGCGATCAGCGGCTGAGGCGCGGTAGTGAACTGCCAGGTCTTCGGAAATTGCAGGTGGTTGTCGACGATGTCCTTGGCGCCGACTCCGACCGTGGCCGTGTAGGCGGCGGCGGGGGCCAGGGGAGCTGCCGGGGTGAAGATCAGGCCGTTGCCGTACCAGCCGAAGCTGCCCGGCACCGCGGCGCCGTTGCCCCGTCGCAGCGAGAAGGCTGCCTCGGCGGAGGGCTTGTCCATCGCGTGGTCGAAGACCGCGACAACCTTGGTCGCGCGAGCGACCCCACCGGCGCCATCAACCGGGTTCGTGAACGGCACCGTGGGGGGCGGGGAGGGCGCGTCGGAGACAGCGGCGCGGCCGTCGAGCAGATCGCCGCCCACGTATATCGGCGAGCCGGTGAGGCAGGTGAGCGGGGTGGGAACGCCGTTGAAGGTCGGGTAGTAGCCGAAATGGTCGTTGCCGCCGCCACCGTTGTCGATCAGCCTGATGATCATCCCATCGTAAGGTGCGTCGGCGAACGGACCGGAGATAGAAAGCGTCGCGACATTGCCGATCACGTGGAGGCAGTCCACCGGCCCCGAGAACATCAGGTCCCCTCCGCCGCCGGTGAGGTGGAAGGTCGCCGAGCCGCCGGGGTTCTCCCCCAGGGGGCCGCTATGGGCGTCGACCGCGATGCCGGACGCGGCGAAGTCATCGACGATGAAGTTCTCGCCTGAGGCCGTCGCCGTGTCCTGGCCGGGGCTCGCCTGGGTCGTTGCTGGCAACGTAGCCGCGGCGATCAGCCCCAGCGCGACAAGCAGGATCAACTTTCGAGAACTCGGGGTGACTTGAATCCTCACCTTTACCCTCCTGCTCAGCATTATCACCGATTTCGCGGGTCGCCGTGGTCACTCAGGCGGCTGGAAGGGGGTCGCCGCCCCTTTGGGCGAACCCCGATGGTCCAGACTCCGGAGCCCTCGAGATCGAGCCTGGTCTCGAACCCACGGCGCTCGAGCTCGCGACGGCAGGGGTCGCCGCCCCTGCCCCAGTCGAGGCGGATGCAGCGGACGCGGTCGATCCAGTGCCCGACTGCGCGCAGCACCCTGGACTCGGCCCCCTCGATCGTCACGTAGAGGAAGTCGATCTCCCCCTCGGGCATGTGGCGGTCGAGCAGAGCGTCGATGGTGATCGACGGGACGTGAATGGACCCGGGGGGATCGCCGGGCAGGCTTGAGCGCACCGTGTAGCCGAAGGCCTGGTCCCCCTCCACCGTCAACTCCGTCTCCTCGTCCCAGATTCCGGCATGGACCACCTCGCAACGCCCCCCAAAACGAGCCACATTGCGGCGGGCGAGGGCAGCGTTCCGGGGGTCGGGTTCGACCCCGAGGATCCTGGCCTGGGGAAAGCGAATCGCGAAGCTGGCCATCGCGCTGCCGTTGTTGCAGCCGAGCTCGACGATCTGCCTGATCTCCGCGGGCGCGATCTCCGGCGGAGGCATGTGTATCCGGTCCAGGTAATCCCCGGCGGCGTTGACCATGTCCGAGGTGCCGGGCCGGACGAACAGCTCCTCCCCGCCCAGCTCCTTCATCGAGACCGGACGCGAGGGCGCGTCCGGGCCGCGGCCGCGTCCGGTGAGCTGACCGGCGAACGCCACCCGAATAGCCCGCACGTCCCCCCGCCAACCCTGCGCTATCTCCGTCGCCCGCAGGGTCTGGCGGGCGAATGGCCCGACCCGCCCCCTGAGCCGCCACAGCCGGGCCAGGTTGTCCTGGCGCGCCGGATGACTTCCTCGCGTGAACGCCACTGCAAGGAATATTGCACGACGGGTTCGTCGGCCCACCGGGTTTTGCGGCGAGCCGACGATCCGCGTCGCGGGCCAGCCCTCAAGCGGCGTTGTCGTTGAGGAAGAGGTTGCACCCCCCGGCGTTCGCCTCTCCCGCCACGGTCGAGGCGCTGTCGTAGGCCTTGTCGGCACCGGCCTGATCGCCCTGGCTGGAGAGGTAATCGCCCTTCTCCTGCCACATGTTGCCCGTGTCGGCGTCGGCCTGGCAATCGTCATCGTCGTTGCCGTGCTGCCATGACCCGGTCTGCATGGCGACCACGGTGCCGCCGGAGGCGATCCGCACCGGGCGCACTCCCCCGCTGAGGCGAGAGATCGCGGCGGTCGAGGTCGACTGCGAGGAGGGTGTCTGGGGAGGCCCGGTGAGGGTCGCGGAGCGGTGATGGTGGCCTCTGGCGTGCTGGTGGACCTTGCCGTGGGAGCCGGCAGCGGCCGGGCCGGCGGCGAGTGCGGTCAGGGCGAGGGCCGCGAAGGCGGCGATGGCGAGGGTCCTGAGGCGTTTCATTTCGTTCTCCTGGGGTCGGATAGTGGGCCCGGCCATCGTCGGCCCTGTGGCGATGGCCCGGAAGCCACCCCAGGGACCAAACTCGTCACCCCCACCTGCCAGATTGTGTCCGTCATTCACGAGCTGGCCGAGACTGCCGACCGAGTTCGCATCCGCCCGCCGACTTCAATGACCTCGAGATGACCAACGGCTTGCCGCGCTACCGCGTCTTCTGGGCGCTCGTCCCCGCCATGGCGATGGTGATGATCGACTTCACGATCGTCAGCATCTCGGCGACGACGATCCAGAAGGACCTCGGCCTCTCCGAGACCGCCGTGCAGTGGCTGTGCCGAGCGCTGATGCCCTCGGGTAAGCAGGAAGGAATGGAGTAGCGGGGCTCTGAACCCGGCGGCCGGCCTCGCCGAATGCCGGTTAGCCGCCGGTCGATTGCCGCCAGGTTCGTCAGGGTGTTGCCCGCCGGGTCCTTCGCCCCGGCGGCGATCGTTCGCCGTCAGCCCGCTCGACGGCGGAGGCTCTCGATCACGCCTCCGCGGAGAGCATGTCGTTGCCGGCCCGTGTTCAGAGCGTTGAGACTGGGGCCGAGCCGAGTAGCCGCGCGAGAGCATGCTGTCGTCAGCACGCTGCCGAGGCTCGCGGTGCCCTGCTGGTGGCCCGCCGAGCAGGCGCCCCCCAAAGAAATAGGTCAGGCGAATAAGAGACCCAAGGTGTCCACCACGTGCGGGGTCCGGCGGAGGCGCGAGGGCCGGCGGGTGCCTGAAATGCGCCTTGTGAAAGTTGAAGTAGTCGGTCATGTTGGCCGCGTTGGCATCGCGGAAGGTCATCGCCCCGAAGTTCCATTTGGTTGCGATGAAGCGCGTGATCGACTTGTGGTCTTGGACGACGTTGGAGACGTAGTTCTTTCGCGCCCACGGTGAAACGAGGATGAGCGGAACGCGAAATCCGTGCGGACGGCGTGCACGAAAACGTCAACGTTGCGGAAACGTCATCGACTCGCAATCGCAACAGGCCTCAGAGAGGATCGGCCGCAGGTACTCGGCGATCAGCCGGGGAGAGCTGACCGAGGCAAGCAAAGCGAAAGAAGGAGATCTGTTGAAAAACTGGGCGAGGGGAATTTCCGCATGCAGGGGCTAGGGACAACGACAGCCGACCGGCCGGTCGGGCGGTGGAATCCGAATGAGGATCTCAGAAAGTCCGATGAGAGCCGCCTGGTCTCGGATGCCGTTTCTCGGGCCAAGCAGGGCGATAACGAGGCGCTTCACTTTCTCTACGTGCGCTATGCCCCCGACGTCCTCGGATACGTGATGAGCATCGTCAAGGATCACCACGAGGCCGAGGACATCACCCAGGACGTTTTCATCAAG
>JBBRHQ010000008.1:0-20980 GCA_038222365.1 Solirubrobacterales bacterium | reverse complement strand
AAGGAGCTGCTTGCCGAGCAGGGCCTCTCGGTCGACGACCAGGGCTTCGAGGAGCTGATGGACGAGCAGCGCCAGCGCGCCCGCGGCGGCGCCGCCACCGCCCATGGCTCCGAGGATCACCACGGCAAGGTGATCGGGTTCGTCTCGGGGGCGCCGCCGACCCGGTTCATCGGCTACGAGGCACTGCGGGCCAGCACCGGGGTCGCGGCCCTGGCCCCCGACGGGGAGCGGGTGCTGGCGAAGCTCGAGGAGAGCCCCTTCTACGCGGAGGGGGGCGGTCAGGTCGCCGACACGGGGACGGTCAGCTGGGAGGGGGGAGAGGCCAGGGTCCTCGACGTCTACCGGGTGGGGGAGGACCAGGCGCTGGAGCTATTGCCGGAACAATTGGCGTCCGCCTCCTCCGAAGAAATGCCCGGCATCTCCTCCGCTTCGCGTCCGGGGATGCCGGGGTCCCGAGCGGGATGGCCGGATGTGGGCATGAGGGTGGAGGCGATCGTGGATCGCGAAACGCGGCACGCGACGATGCGAAACCACACCGCCACCCATCTCCTGCACGCGGCACTGCGGGAGCGGCTCGGGTCCCACGTGCGCCAAGCCGGCTCGGCCGTGCGGCCGGACAAGCTTCGCTTCGACTTCACCCACGGTCACGCCGTCGGCCCGGATCAGCTGCGAGCCGTAGAGGACCAGGTCAACGGCTGGATAAAGGCGAGCCGGCCGGTGCGCTGGCTCCACATGGACCGCGTCGAGGCGGAGCGCTTGGGGGCGATGGCGCTGTTCGGGGAGAAGTACGGCGAGTGGGTGCGGGTGGTCGAGGTCGACGAGGTCTCGCGCGAGCTCTGCAGCGGCACCCACGTCGCCAACACGGCCGAGGTGGGGATCTTCAAGGTCCTCAGCGAGGGCTCCAGCGCAGCCAACGTGCGCCGGATAGAGGCGCTCACGGGCCCCGCGGCGATCGACTGGTTCCGCCGCAGCGCCGACGAGCTGAGCGAGGCCGGTCAGCTGCTGGGCACGCCACAGGACCCGCTCGCGGGGGCGCGGCGGGCGGCGGCGCAAGCGGAGGAGGCCGGCGCCAGGGCGGGTGACGCGCTGGCCCGGGGCCTGGGCGAGGAAGCGAAGCGGCTGCTCGGCGAGGCCGCGGATCTGGAGGGGATCAGCGTGATCGCCTCGAAGGCCGGATTCGCCGACAAAAAGCACCTGCTCGAGCTCGCCAACAGGGTGCAGACATCGCTGGCGGGCTCGGCTGTGGTCCTCGGCGGCGCCGGGGACGGCAAGGTGGCGCTGGTGGCGCTGTTCTCCCCCGACGCCGTGGAGCGCGGCCTCTCGGCCGGAGCCGTCGTGCGCGAGGCCGCCGCGGCGGTCGGCGGCGGAGGCGGCGGCCGCGACGACATGGCACAGGCGGGAGGGCGCGACCCCGAGAAGCTGGGCGAGGCGATCGCGATCGCCCGTGGCGCGATCGAGAGGGGACTCGGCTGAGCCGGTGCGGGTGCTCGCCCTCGACTACGGGACGGCAAGGATCGGCTGCGCCGTGACCGACCCCAGCGGCACCCTGGTGCGGCCGATCGCGGTGATCGAGCCCGCCGAGGTCGGCGAGGTCGCCCGGGTGGCCGGCGAGCTCGGGGCCGAGCGGGTCGTGGTCGGGCTGCCACTGAACATGGACGGAACCGAGGGAGCCCAGGCGCGGGCGACGCTGGCCTTCTGCGAGCAGCTTGGCGAGGACCTCGATCTGCCGGTCGAGACCTACGACGAGCGCCTCACGACCCGGATGGCGCAGGCGAGCAGACGGGCCGGCGCCGGGGCGGCAGAGGACTCGCTTGCCGCGGCGCACCTGCTCGAGGCCTATCTGGTCGCCTCGGACGAACCCCAGCGGGAAGGCGACAATGGCGCCTGAGGACTGGCTTGATGAGGACCCCTTCGTCGATCCCGACGATACTGCGGCGGTCGAGCGCGCCAGGCGCCGCCGCGAGCGCGAGGAGAAGCGCCAAACGCGTCGCGCCGAGAGCCCTGCCGAGCCCGAACCAGAGCCCCCGGCGCCCGAATCACCCCCTCCCGAGCCCGAGCCCGAGCCGGAGCCTTCCCCAGCGCCCGAGCCGGAGCCTCCGCCGGTGCCCGAGCCTGCGCCGGAAGCCCGACGAGCTTCCGAAGCCCTGCCGCGGCCGGAGGAAGAGGTCGCAGCGGGGTCGGTCCTCGCCGACGACCCGCTTCCGCCGGAGGAGCGCTTCTGGGGACCCGAGGACGACGCCGAGGCGCCCGCTCCGGTCTCGAGCAACGACGGCGGCGCCCGGAGGCTCCCTCGCCGGCTCGGTTTGGCCGCGCTCGGCATCGTCGTCCTGCTCCTCGCCGGGTTCGCCTGGGCGCTGTTTCAGCCCTTCCACGGTGACGGTTCGGGGGCAAGGTTCGAGATCCGGGTCCCGAAGGGCTCGAGCGTCAGCGAGATCGGCGACCTGCTCGCCCACCGGGGCGCGATCTCCAACTCGACCCTGTTCCAGATCAGGGTCACCCTGGCCGGCGAGCGCTCCGACCTCTACCCCGGCAAACACCTGGTGCGCCAGGACATGAGCTACTCGGCGGCGATCGACGAGCTCTCCCAGCCGCCGGTCAAGCGAACGGTCAACGTCACCGTCCCGGAGGGCCTCAGCCGGCCCCAGACGGCGGCGATCGCCCGCCGGGACGGCCTCAGGGGCCACTACCTGAAGAGCACCGTCTCCTTCGAGGGCTTCCGGCCGAACGCCTATGGCGCCCAGGGCCGCGCCCGCAACCTGGAGGGATTCCTCTTCCCGGCGACCTACGAGATGCCCAAAAACCCGACCGTCGACGACCTCGTCGGACGCCAGCTCGACACCTTCGCGCAGAGGATCGGGGGCGTCGACATGAGCTATGCGAAGAAGAAGAACCTGACCGTCTACGACGTTCTGATCATCGCCTCGATGATCGAGGATGAGGGGACGCCTCGGGACTTCCGCGACATCGCCGCGGTCGTTTACAACCGCCTTCATGGCGACATCGCGCTGGGAATCGACGCGACCGTGCGTTTCGCAGTTGGCAACTACGACCGACCCCTGACCGCTTCCGAGCTGGCCACCGGCTCGCCCTACAACACCCGTGTCAGCAAGGGACTGCCGCCGGGCCCGATCGGCAGCCCGGGGATGGCGGCGATCCGGGCGGCGGCAAATCCCTCCCGGGCCGATTACCTCTTCTACGTGACCAAGCCGGGAAGCTGCAACCGGCTCAGCTTCTCCTCGACAGACGCGCAGTTCCAGAAGGACGTGGTCGCCTACAACGAGGCCAGGGCAGCGGCGGGCGGCAACTCGCCGACCGACTGCGGATGAGCGAGGCCGAGCACTCGGGCCGGCGCCGTCTCGCCGTGCTCGGCCACCCGGTCGCCCACTCCCGCTCGCCGGCGATGCAGAATGCCGCGCTCGCCGCCCTCGGCCTCGGGGAGAGCTGGATCTATGAGGCGCTGGACCTCGCCCCGGAGGAGCTCGAGCCGCGGGTGCGGGCGATGCCGGGGGAGGGGTTCGTCGGCGCCAACGTCACCGTTCCCCACAAAGCCGCCGCGCTGGCGCTCGCCGATGGCTCATCGCTGATCGCCCGGGAGATCGGCGCCGCCAACACCCTCCGCTTCGAGGCCGGAGCGATCATCGCGGAGAACACCGATGCGGCCGGGCTGATCTCCGCCCTTCCGGGATCCGCGGCCGGCTCCCGGGCGCTCGTCCTCGGCGCCGGCGGCGCCGCCCGCGCAGCAGTCTGGGCGCTGGTGGGCGAGGGGGCGGAGGTCGAGGTCTGGAACCGGACCGAGTCACGGGCGCGCCGGCTCTGTGACGCCCTCGGCGGCCGGCCCATCCTCACCCCGGATCCCGGCGCACATGAGCTGATCGTCAACTCGACCGCGGTCGGGCTGCGTGGCGAGGACCCCTTCACCGAGCTGCCGCTGCGAGCCGATTCGTTTCACCCAGGGCAGGTGGTCGTCGACCTGGTCTACGGCGACGGGCCCGGGGCCCTGCTCGACGCCGCCGCAGCCGCGGGCGCCGAGGTGGTCGACGGGATCGAGGTCCTGGTCCGCCAGGGAGCCGCCTCGTTGGAGATCTGGACCGGGCTCGAGCCACCCCTGGAGCTGATGCGGGCGGCCGCGCGGAGCCACTGAGGGGCAAACCGGCGTCAGCCCTTCGAGACGATCCTCCCGACGTCCCGCTCGGCGCCGAAGGCGCGCACCGCGAAGCGCCCCGGCCGATCGACGATCAGGTCGAAGCGGGCCGGGGCGCTCGGCGTCGCCGTCTCGGTGAGGCCGAATGCCGGAATCGAGATGTCATCGCCGACCGGGCCGCCGACCAGCAGCACCAGGCGCTGTCCCGGCGTGACCCTGACCACCTCGGGGGCGCGGCGGGAGGTGGTGATCCGCGCCCTGATCAGACCGCGCGCCGCCGCCGAGCCGCTGTTCCCGGACGGCTCGGGCTGGGCAGTTTCCCCCCGGCGGCGTCCCTGCCCCGGCACGTTCTCGGAACGATCGGGCGGCGGCAGCAGAGCCGCGACGATGGTCGAGAGCCCGAGCAGCACCAGCATCACCACGATCAGGCGGCGGGCTGCCATCAGGCGGTCAAGCGCGGGGCGGAGGAGTCACGGCCTTCGTAGATAGCCTAGACCCGGGATGGCATTTCGCTTCACAACCGCGGGGGAGTCGCACGGGCCGGGGCTCGTCGCGATCGTCGAGGGCATGCCCTCGGGGCTGGCGCTCGACCGCGAGGCGCTCGACCGCGACATGGCCCGCCGCCAGCTCGGCCACGGTCGCGGCGGCAGGATGAAGATCGAGGCCGACTCGGTCGAGATCCGCTCGGGGGTTCGCCACGGTCGCACGCTCGGCAGCCCGATCGCGGTCCTGGTCGCGAACCGCGACTACGCCAATTGGGAGGAGCGGATGAACCCGTGGCCGGTTTCCTCGGAGATTGAGGAGGTCCATCTGCCGCGGCCCGGCCACGCCGATCTGGCGGGGATGCAGAAGTACGGCTTCCGCGACGGGCGCAACGTGCTGGAGCGCGCCAGCGCCCGCGAGACCGCGGCCCGGGTCGCCGCCGGCTCACTCGCCCGCGGGCTGCTTGGCGCGATGGGGGTCACGGTCCACAGCCACGTGGTGCAGATCGGCTCGGTCGCCGCGCCCGATCGCGACGACCTCGGCCCGTCGGATTTCGAGGCCGTCGACGAGGACCCGGTCCGCTGCCTGGACCCCGATGCCAGCGCCGCGATGGTCGAGGAGATCAACCGCCTGCGAAAGGCCAACGAGAGCCTCGGCGGCAGCTTCGAGGTGCGCGCCTTCGGCCTGGTCCCGGGCCTCGGCTCCCACGTCTCCTGGGCGGACCGCCTCGATGGCCGCCTGGCCGGAGCGGTCGCCTCGATCCAGTCGGTAAAGGGGGTGGCGATCGGCGAGGCGTGGGACGTCGCCGGCAGACCGGGATCCGAGGCCCACGACGAGATCTTTCACTCCCCCGAGCGCGGTTACTTCCGGGAGACCAACCATGCCGGCGGCCTTGAGGGTGGCATGACCAACGGCGAGCCGCTCAAGGTGAGGGCCGCGATCAAGCCGATCTCGACTCTGACCAAGCCGCTTCGCTCGGTCGACACCGAGACCAAGCAGCCCGCCGAGGCGCTCCGCGAGCGGACCGACTCGACCGTGGTCCCGGCGGCCGCGGTAGTCGCGGAGGCGATGGTCTGCTTGGTCCTGGCGCGCTGCTACCGGGAGAAGTTCGGTGGCGATCACATCGACGACGCGCTGGCCGCGCTGGAGGCCTACAAAGGGCGCATCGACTGGCGTGGCTGAGCCGGCGCTCGTCTTCATCGGCTTCATGGGCGCCGGCAAGTCGACCGCGCTGGCCGCTGCGCGGAGCGCCGGCCTGCAGACGACCGAGGTCGACGAGTTGATGGAGGCCGACCTCGGGATGGGGATCGCCGAGGCCTACGAGCGAGAGGGCGAGGAGGCCTTTCGAGTCCGCGAGGCCGAGGTCGTCGGAGCGCTGCTCGAGGATGCTGACGGCGGGGCGATCGCCCTCGGCGGTGGCAGCGTTCTGCTGCCGCGGGTCCGGGAGGCGCTGCAGCGACACCTGGTCGTCTGGCTCCAGGTGAACGCCGCCGAGGCCTGGCGGCGGATCGAGGGGAGCCCGAGGCCGCTGGCCGCCTCGGCCGAGAGCGTCGCGGAGCTTCTGGAGGTGCGCCTCCCGATCTATGAGGCTCTCGCCGACGCGGTCGTGATGCCCGCCGCCGAGGGGGTGATCGAGCGGGCGCTCCCGGCGATCCGTGCCCTTGAGCGCCTGCCCGAGGGAACCAGGCTGCTCTGGGCCGCCAGTGCCTCCGGCGAGTACCCGGTCTTCGTCGGCGAGGGGCTCCTCGATGGCGGCTGGTGGCCGCTGGAAGGGCGCCGGTTTTGCCTCAGCGACCGCGAGGTCGCCAGCCTCTACGCCGAGCGGATCGAGCCCCTGGCGGCGCGGATCGAGGTCGATCCCGGCGAGGGGGCGAAGACGCTGGCCTCGGCCGAGCGGGTGCTGGAGCAGCTGAGCGAGGCCGGGATGACCCGCGCCGATCACCTGGTCGCCCTCGGCGGCGGCGTGGTCGGCGACCTCGGCGGCTTCTGCGCCCACACCTACCAGCGCGGCGTCCCGGTCCTGCAGGTGCCGACCACGGTCGTCGCCCAGGTGGACTCCGCCTACGGCGGCAAGACCGGCGTGGACCTGCCCGGGGCGAAGAACTACGTCGGCGCCTATCACCTGCCGGCGGCGGTGATCGCCGACTGGGCGACGGTCGCCACCCTGCCCCCTGCGGATCTCTCGGCCGGGTTCGTCGAAGTGCTGAAGACGGGGCTGCTGGCGGGTGGCGAGCTGTGGGAAGGGGTCCGCGGAATCAAGGAGGGAGAGCTGGCCGCCCAGTCGTGGGTCTCCTTTGCCTGCGCCCGCTACAAGTGCGAGGTCGTCGCCGCCGACGAGCGGGACACGGGCCTGCGCCAGGTGCTGAACCTCGGCCACACCGTCGGTCATGCGATCGAGGCGGCGAGCGACTATCAGCGCTACCGCCACGGAGAAGCGGTCGGGCTCGGCCTGCTCGCGACTCTGCGGCTCTCCGGAACGGAGGAGTTGCGCGACGAAATCGCGGCCTGGCTCGCCCGTCACGGTCTGCCGACCGAGCTGCAGCGAAGCGTTGAGGTCAGGCGGATCAGCGAGGCGATCGCGCGTGACAAGAAACGGGTCTCCGGCGCCGTCCCCTTCGTCCTGCTCGATCAGCCGGGGCGGCCGCGGACGGGCCAGGTGCTCGAGCCGGATAGGGTCGAGGCGGCCGTCGAGGAGCTATACGGATGAAGACCGCTCACAACCGGATCGAGATCCTGCACGGGCCGAACTTCGACGTCCTCGAGCTTCGCGACCCCGAGATCTACGGCGGTAGTTCGCTGAACGAGCTGGAGCGCCAGATCCGGGGCTGGGCGGATCAGCGCGGACTCAACGCCCGCTGCTTTCAGACCAACTCCGAGGGCGAGTTCATCGAGCACCTGCACCGGCTCCCGGAGATGGCTGACGCGGCAATTATCAACGCCGGCGCCTGGACCCACTACAGCAGGGCGGTAGCCGACGCCCTCGAGCTGACCGCGCTGCCGGCGGTCGAGGTCCACATCTCCGACGTCGAGTCGCGCGAGGAGTGGCGCCGGGTCTCGGTCTTCGACGGCCTCGTCCTGGCGAAGGTCTCCGGCAAGGGCCTCGACGGCTACCAGGAGGCGCTGGACCTGCTCGTTCGCGAGCTCGGCGCCGGGACGGGATGAACGGCGCTGGCGCCGTGAGCCGCGGCGAGCGCCTGGCGGAGCTGGTCGCCGCGAGGGAGGTCGATCGCCTCCTGATCACCAACCTGGTCAACGTCCGCTACCTGACGGGGTTCGGCGGCACCAACGGAGCCTGTCTCTGCGGGGCCGAGGAGCGGGTCTTCCTGACCGACTTCCGCTACACCGAGCGCGCCGCGGAGGAGGTCGAGGGCTGGGAGGTGGTGACGGTCGGCGGGGACTGGTACGCCGGGATCGCCGAGCGCCTCACCGGGAGGACCGGATTCGAGGACGACCAGCTGACGGTGCGATCGCTGCGCCGGCTCGAGGAGGAGATCCCCGAGGGGGTCGAGCTGGTCGGATGCGGCGGCGCGGTCGAGGGGTTGCGGCGGGTGAAGGACGATGCCGAGCTGGAGGCGATCGCCGCCGCGGCTCGTTTGGCGGATGACGTCTATTCGTTCGCGATCGAGCGGGGGTTCCGCGGACGCACCGAGATCGAGATCGCCGCCGCCGCGGTCGCCCGGATGCGGGAGCTGGGGGCCGAGCCGTCCTTCCCGCCGATCGTCGCCGCCGGGCCGAACGGCGCCCTGCCGCACGCCGAGCCTGGCGAGCGGGAGATCGGAGCCGGGGAGCTGGTTGTCTTCGACATGGGCGCCGAGCTCGACGGCTACTGCTCCGATTGCACCCGCACCTTCGCCACCGGTGAGCTCTCTGAGGCGGCCTCGGAGGTCTACGAGCTGGTGCGCTCCGCACAGCAACGGGCGCTGGAGGCGGTCGAGGCCGGCGCCGAGGGCAGGGCCGTGGATGGGGTCGCCCGCGAGATGATCGAGGCCGCCGGCCATGGCGAGCGCTTCGGCCACGGCCTCGGGCACGGCGTCGGGATGGAGGTACACGAAGCCCCGCGACTTTCGAGCCGCTCCGATGACGTGATCGAGGTCGGCGAGGTGGTGACAATCGAGCCGGGCGTCTATCTGCCGGGCGAGCTGGGGGTGAGGATCGAGGACCTGGTGGCGGTCACCGCGGACGGCTTCCGGAACCTCTCCGGGCTTCCCAAGGAGCTCCGGGTCACCGACTGAGCCGCTGCCGAGCGCTGTGGGTCTAGCGGCTGAGATCGAGGTCGGCGCTGAGACCGGCGGCGAAGGCCGCGATCAGCTCGACCGCCGCCTCGAGGTCGTCGAGGTCGACCAGCTCGACCGGGGAGTGCATGTAGCGAAGCGGGATAGAGACGGTGCCTGTGGGGATTCCCGTGCGGGAGATCTGGATCGCGTCGGCGTCGGTGTGGGTACCGCGGCCGCTGGCCTCGATCGTGTGCTCGATCCCGGCGTCCTCGGCGGCGGAGACCAGCAGCTCGAAGACCCTGGGGGAGAGGGTGGAGCCCCGGCCGATCACCGGGCCGGACCCGAGTGGGTGGCTGCCGGTCTCCTTCTCGTCGATCCCGGGGGCGTCGGTGGCGTGGGTGACGTCGACCGCGACCGCGATGTCCGGCCGCAGGGCGAAGGCCGAGGTCCGGGCCCCGAAGAGGCCGATCTCCTCCTGGACCGCCGCCACCGCCGCGAAGGAGCCATTCAGCGATGAGCGCTCGTGGCAGCGCCGCAGCGCCTCGAGTGCGACGAAGGCGCCGAGCCGGTTGTCCATCGAGCGCGAGACCAGGCGGCTGCCGGCGAGCCTCACCGGGGCGGCGTCGACCACGGCCGGGTCGCCGACCCTGATCAGCTCCGCGGCGGTGTCGCCGTCCTCGGCGCCGATGTCGATGTGCAGTTCGCTCATCTCGACGACCTTCTTGCGCTGCTCGTCCTTCAGCAGATGGACCGGCTTGCGCCCCACGACCCCCTCCACCGGACCATCGCGCCCCTGGACCTGGACCCGTTGCCCGACCAAGATCTGCGGGTCCCAGCCGCCGATCGGGGCGAAGTACGCGAATCCCTTCTCGTCGACGTGGGTGATCACCAGGCCGATTTCGTCGATGTGGCCGACCACTGCCAGCAGCGGCGTCGCGCCTTCATCTCCGATCCGGGCGATCGAGGAGCCGATCCCGTCCGAGCTCAGCTCGGCGAAGGATGCCGCTTCGCGCCAGACGGCCGCGGCCGGCCCCTCATATCCAGAGGGTCCGGGGGCGCGCAGAAGCGCGTCAAGCAGAGAAGGGGTCTCGCTCACGGTCGGGCAGTATGTCAGCACACGGCGGGCTGCGAACGGCTACCTTGGCTTTGTGTGCAGGGTGTCGAAAGCGGTGGCGGGCCTCCTCCTGGCCGGCGTCGGGCTGATCGCCGCCCCGGCTGCGGCCTCGGCGGACTGCACGATCCCCGGGTCTGCCGATCCCAGCTTCTCCTCAGCGGAGGACTTCAGCGGCAGCTTCGACTCCGCCAAGCAGGGCAGCTTCGTCCAGATCCCCTTCGACCTCCCCGCCGGGAGCACGGCGGTCCGGGTCCGCTACTGCTTCGACAACCCGCCCTCGGGCGGGGGCCCCAGCAACACCCTCGACATGGGAGTCTATGAGCCGCTGAAGTCCGGCGACACGGTCTGGGGGCCAAGGGAGCGGCGCGGCTGGAGCGGAAGCGCCGTGCGGGACCTGGCGATCTCCGAGAACGGGTTCTCGCCCGAGGACGTCTATCTTGCGAACGGCGGCGCCGACCGCAAGAAGTACGTCTCCGGCTACACCACCCGCGCCTATGAGCCTGGGCCGTTGCCGGCCGGGAAGTGGGCGGTCGAGCTCGGTCTTGCGGCGATCGCTCCCCCGCCCGGTGACCCGGACGGTGTCGCCTGGCGAGTGCGGGTCGAGACGAGCAGCGAGGGCTCTTGGGCGGATCACCCCTACGTCCCGGTTCCCTACGACGGGTCGCCGGCCTCAAGGGAGGCCGGCTGGTACACCGGAGACCTCCACGCCCACGGCGAGGAGGAGCCGGGGAACGCGACCATGAAGCAGACCTTCGACTACGGCTTCAGACCGATCAGCCAGGGTGGCGCCGGGCTTGACTTCATGACCCTGGTCGATCACAACAACGATGTCGCCCACGTCGGCGAAATCGGCCGCCACCAACCCGACTACCCGGGCAAGCTGATCATCCCCGGTACCGAGGTGACGACTTACAAGGGTCACTACAACAACCAGGGCTCGAGTGTCTTCGCGGACTTCAGGGGCGGGCCGGTCTATCTCTTCGACGACGCCGACTCCTCGTTGACCAAGACGCAGGACCCGGTCACTCCGGCCAGCCAGTTTGGGGCGATCCAGGCGGCCGGTGGGTGGACCCAGATCAACCACCCGACCGTCCCGGGAGGATCGATATGCCGGGGCTGTCCCTGGGACTGGAGCGACGCCGAGACGGATTACTCGAAGGTCGACGCGATCGAGATCCAGAACGGGCCGGCCGATCTCAACACCGGCACCGCAAATCCTCCCGTCAACCCGTTCACGGCCACCGCGATCGATCTCTATGAGGACCTGCTCGCGGGGGGTAGGCACATCGCTGCGGTCGGGTCCAGCGATTCCCACCAGGCCGACGCGGTCGATGGAATCCTCGGCAGCCCAATCGGCAGAGGGGCTACCGTCGTCCACGCCACCCGCCTCTCCAGGGCCGCGATCGTCGCCGGGGTCAAGGCCGACCACACCTACGTGAAGCTCTACGGCAGCGACGGCCCGGCGATCAGCATGACCGGCGCTTCGCCGGGAGCCCGCGATGCGATCTTCGGCGACAAGCTGCGCGGCCCTGTCGCGAGCTTCAAGGCCAGGGTCACCGGGGCCGGGCCGGGCGCCGCCCGGCCGGGGAGCTACTCGATGAAGCTGCTCCGCGACGGGGCCGAGGTCGCCGGCGTGCCGGTGGTCGGGGACGACTTCAGCCACACCTTCAAGGCGAGCGGCAGCGGCCGCTACTCGCTCGAGATCGTCCGTGAAGACCCGGTCGCCGCCCGGATCGAGGATTACTCGAGCCCGATCTGGTTCACCCATGCCATCCCGTCCAACAAGGTCAGCTTCGGCAGGCTGAAGTTGAACCGCCACAAAGGAAGCGGTGTCCTGCAGGTCAAGGTCCAGGGCTCCGGCCGCCTCAATCTCAGCGGCAAGGGATTGAAGTCCGCGAAGCGCAGGGCGAGTGCGAAGGGATCCGTGACGCTGCCGCTGAGGGCGAAGGGCAAGGCCCTGCGCTCACTGAGAAAGAACGGCATGGCGAGGGTCAAGGCGCGAATCAAGTTCAGCCCCGACTACGGCAAGGCGCGAACGGTGACAAAGCGGATCACCCTGATCCGCAACTAGGCACACTCCGCGCGCCCCGAGCCCGAGCGCGCCGGCCAAACTCGGGGCCGTGCCCGCCGAGACTGCGCTCAGTCACGAGATAGATGACTCAGATCACTCTCGGCGGGGGGTTGGCTCTTCGACGCGGGGTAGGTGGATAGCGGAGCTCGCCCGGCGCCAGCACGGCGTAGTTGCGTGGTTCCAGCTGATCGAGGCGGGGCTGGGCCGCGGAGGAATTCACGGCATGGTCGAACGAGGCGCCCTTCACCGGGTCCAGAGCCAGGTCTACGCCGTCGGGCATTCTCTGCTCTCCCGCGAGGGTCGATCGATGGCGGCGGTTCTTGCTGCCGGGAAGGGTGCCGTCCTCAGTCACCGCTCGGCCGCGGCACTTTGGCGGGTGCTGCACACCTCGGATACGCGAATCGAGGTCACCTCAAGCCGGCAACGTCGACTTTCCGGGGTCGAGGTGCATCGCCGCCGCCTCAGGCGGGACGAGCTGGCAATTTGTGAGGCCATCCCGGTGACGGGGATTACCCGTACCCTCTTCGACCTCGCCGCAGTCGTGCCGCCGGAACGGGCCGAACGAGCAATCAACCAGGCGGAGGTCCTGCGCCTGACCGATCCTCTCTCCCTCGAGGCGCTTGTGGGACGCAATCGGGGTCGTCGGGGCGTCGCTGTCGTCAGGTCGATCCTCGAGCAGAGCCGGGTGGGGCTTCAGGTCACCCACAGCGAGCTCGAGGCGAGATTCCTCGCCTTCCTCGACGAGTCGCTGCTGCCCCGTCCCGTCACTAACTCGGGAGTGCAGCTACGGGGTCGCTGGATCGAGTGCGATTGCCTCTGGCGCGGACAGCGCCTGATCGTCGAGCTCGATGGACGTCGCTTCCATGACACATCCGACGCATACGAGCGCGACCGCCTACGCGATCGAGAGCTCCAAACCGCGGGATGGCATGTCGTCAGGGTCACCTGGCTCCAGCTCGCGCAAGACGCCGAGGCTCTTCGACGTGACCTGCGCCACCTGCTGGAACCGCCGAGACTGCGCTCAGTCACGAGATAGATGACTCAGATCACTCTCGGCTGTGGGGCCTGGGTTGGCTGCGCGGCCAACGCTACCCTTCGCCGCCGTGATCTCCACCAACCAGTTCAAGAACGGCAGCCACGTCGAGATCGACGGGACGATCTACCGGATCCTCGAGTTTCAGCACGTCAAGCCGGGCAAGGGGGGCGCCTTCGTGCGCACCAAGCTGCGGAAGATCGCCGACGGCTCGGTGATCGACAAGACGTTCCGGGCCGGTGAGAAGTTCCGGCCGGTGAGGACCGAGTCGCGGAAGATGCAGTACCTCTACGACTCCGGCGAGGCGGCGGTGTTCATGGACAGCCGCGATTACGAGCAGATCGAGATCCCCAGCGAGCTGACCGCTGAGGCGATGCGCTGGGTCATGCCGAACGACGAGGTCGACGTCCTCTTCGTCGACGAGCGCCCCAGCGACGTCCAGGTGGCCAGCGCCGTCGAGATGAAGGTGACCAGCACCGAGCCCGGGGTCAAGGGCGACACCGCGTCGGGTGGCGGCACCAAGCCGGCGACGCTCGAATCGGGCGTCGTCGTCCAGGTTCCGCTGTTCATCGAGGAGGGCGAGAGCGTCCGGGTCGACACCCGCGACGGCTCCTACGTCTCTCGCGCGTAACCTTCCGCCGATGCGCCGCTCAGACCAGCGCCGGGACGCCGTTTTCGCCTGTTACCAGCGCGACGTCACAGGCCGGCCGCTGGCCGAGCTGATCTCCACCGCGCGCCCCTTCACCCGCGAGCTGGCCGAGGGGGTTGAGGCCGAGCGGCCCCGGCTCGACGCGGAGATCTCCGCGCACGCCCGCGGCTGGGAGCTGGAGCGGATCGCGCCGCTGGAGCGGAACATCATGCGAGTGGCGCTCTTTGAGATCAGCGATCGCGACGACGTCCCCACCGAGGTCGCGATCGACGAGGCGATCGAGCTGGCGAAGCGCTACTGCGGCGCCGATGCCCCGGGCTTCGTCAACGGCGTCCTCGGGGCCGCGGTTCGGGCCACTGAGGAGCGGGCCGGCGACGCCCCCATCGTGCCGAACCGGGCGGTGGAGCATGGCTGAGACCGACCGCCTGCGCGAGATCGCCTCCCGCCTGGAGCAGATCACCGCCGCGCTCGGTGAGCAGGGGACCGACGATCAGCGGGCCGCCGAGCTCAGCCGCGAGGCCGCCGAGCTGGCCTCCGAGGCCGTCGAGGAGACGAACCGGCTGATGCGCGGGGCCGACGCTGGGTGAGCTACCCGGACGACCTGCGCGAGCTGGTTGACGCCCACCTCGCCGAGCTCCGCTTCTCCTCCGACGAATCGACTGCTGACCTGGAGGAGGCGATGCGCTACTCGCTGCTCGCCGGGGGAAAGCGGATCCGTCCCGTGCTGGCGCTGGCGACGGCCCGGGCGCTGGGAGCCGACCCGCAGCGCTATCTGTCCGCGGCCTCCGCAGTCGAGCTGATCCACACCTACTCGCTGATCCACGACGACCTCCCGGCGATGGACGACGACGATCTCCGCCGCGGGCGCCCGACCGCGCACGTCAGCTTCGGAGAGGACGTCGCGATCCTCTCCGGCGACGGGCTCTTCGCCGAGGCGGTGCGGCTGTTCTGCGTCCAGCCGGGAGAGCCCGATCGGGTCCTCGCGGCCCTGCGCGAGCTCTCAGCGGCGACCGGGATCGACGGGATGGTCGGGGGACAGTACGTCGACGTCACCCAGGACGACCTCGGCGCCGAGGATCTGCGGGCGCTTCACGTGCTGAAGACGGGGAGGCTGATCGCCGCCAGCGTCGGCGTCGTACTGGTTCTCGAGGGAATACCCGAAAGTGAGACAATTCCGTACCGGCGCTTCGCCGACGAGGTCGGCGTCCTCTTCCAGATCATCGACGACATCCTCGACGTGACCGGAAGCGAGGAGGAGCTGGGAAAGCCGCATGGCAGCGATGAGAAGCATGGGAAACTCACATACGTCAGCCTCTATGGCCTCGACCGTGCCCGCGCCCTCGCCGACGAATCCCACGCGAGTGCTCTGGAGGCTCTCGCCGGCGCCGGCGGCGAAACGGGCGATCTGAAGCGGATCGCGGACTACATCTTCACCAGGCACGAATGAGCGAAGAAGAACCAGCCAACGAGCAGCGGATCGAGGCGGCCGCCCCGCTGCTCTCGACGATCGACTCTCCGCGGGACCTGCACGGGCTCGACGATGCCCAGCTGCAGCAGGTCGCGCAGCAGATGCGGACCTACATCATCGACACGATCGGCGAGATCGGCGGTCACTTTGGCGCCAACCTCGGCACCTGCGAGCTCTCCGTCGCGCTCCACAGCATGCTCGACTCCCCACGCGACAAGGTCCTCTGGGACGTCGGCCACCAGGCCTATCCGCACAAGATCCTCACCGGCCGGCGCGACCGCCTCTCGACGATCCGCCAGTACGAGGGTCTGGCGCCCTTCTGCTCGATCTTCGAGTCCGAGCACGACATCATGGGCGCCGGCCACGCCTCGACCTCGATCGGCTACGCAGTCGGGCTGAAGGAGGCGATGCGCAAGGGCATCGGCGAGGACGGCAACGTCGTCGCCGTGATCGGGGACGGGGCGCTGACCGGGGGCGTCGCCTACGAGGCCCTGCACGCCGCAGGCGGCATGCAGACACCGGTGGTGATCGTCCTAAACGACAACGGGATGTCGATCTCACCCAATGTCGGTGCCCTCTCGCGCTACTTCAACCGGGTGAGGCTCAACCCGCGCCTCTACCACGCTCGCGAGGGGGTGGAGGATCGGCTGACCAAGCTGCCCCTCGGCCTCGGCAAGCGGATCGAGCGGCTGGGACCCGAGATCAAATCGGCGATCAAGGCGTACTGGGCTCCCGGGCTTCTGTTCGAGGAGCTCGACCTCGCCTATGTCGGTGTGATCGACGGTCACGACGTTGCCGAACTGCGCGAGGCCCTGCGCGAGGCCTTCGAAGCCGACCGCCCGGTGGTCGTCCACATCCAGACGGTCAAGGGAAAGGGCTTCGCCGCGGCGGAGGAGGGCGGCCTCGAGGGGATGGAGAAGTGGCACGCGGCGAAGCCGAAGAGTATCGTCGACGGGGCCCCCGCGCCGAAGCCGGCGACGATTGCCGTGAAGGAGTCCGACTCGCCCGAGTCGATCGCCCCGGAGCGCCTCGAAAAGCCGGCACCGGTGAGCGCCCCGCCGCAGTACACACAGGTCTTCGCCGAGGCGATGGTGGCCGAGGCCAGGCGCGACCCCCGCGTGATCGGGATCACCGCCGCGATGGCGGGCGGGACGGGCCTGCAGCAGCTCGCCGACGAGATCCCCGAGCAGTATTACGACGTCGGCATCGCCGAGCAGAACGCCGTCCTGCTGGCGTCGGGGCTGGCGCTCCAGGGCGCGAAGCCTGTCTGCGCGATCTACTCGACCTTCCTGCAGCGGGCCTACGACCAGATCATCCACGACGTCGCCCTGCAGAGCCTCGACGTCACCTTCGTGATGGACCGCGCCGGCCTGGTCGGCGACGACGGCCCCACCCACCACGGCGCCTTCGACGTCTCCTATTTCCGGCCGATCCCCAACGTCCTCGTCATGGCCCCCCGCGACGAGGCGATGCTGGTCCACATGCTGAGCACCGCGATCGCCCACGAGGGCCCGGCGGCGCTCCGTTACCCGCGCGGGGCAGCTGAGGGCGTTGGCCTCCCAGCCCATGGGGAGCTACTGCCGATCGGCACCGGCGAGCTGCTCGCCGAAGGCCAGCGAGTCGCCCTGCTCGGCTATGGCTACGGCGTCCGGGTGGCGCTCGATGCCGCCCGGATCCTCGGCGAGGAGGACCTCGCGGTCACGGTCGCCGACGCCCGCTTCGCCAAGCCCCTCGACATCGAGCTGGTCCACCGCCTGGCCCGCGAGCACGAGTTGCTGGTGACGATCGAGGAGAACGTTCTTCCCGGTGGCTTCGGCTCCGCCGTGCTCGAGCAGCTTGAGGAGGCGCTCGGCGCCTCCGGTTCGAGGGCGAGGGTGGCGCGGATCGGCCTTCCCGACCGCTACGTCACCCACGGCAAGCCCGCTCTGCTGCGCGAGGAGGTCGGGCTGACCGGCGAAGCAGTCGCCGAGAGGGTCCTGACCGAGCTGCGCTCCCCGCAGCCGGCGCTCGACTGAGGCCCTCGAAACCCGCCGCGGCTGCGCTTCGGCCTACAGAAAAGGTGACGCCCCGCCGAGGCGGGGCGTCACTGGGTGCTACAGGGAGGAGAGATATTCATCTCTATATATGTGGATCTGTGGGAGGTAGGTGGGTCCTTTTCATGCACCGCGGGCACTGAACCGCGTCAAGGCGGTCAGCGCCATATGGGCGGCGCCGAACCCGACCAAAAAAGCTGTTGCGATCGCTTCGCCGGTGAGAATCCCCACGGCGAGGCCGGTGAAGATCGTCACCGTGGCGATCGCGTAGTCGAAGCCGGCGTGGGCGCTCAGCGGAATCGTCCGCTGTTCGCTCGCGGCAGAGACCGCCAGGCTCATCATCAGCATCCCCAGGGCCACGGTGACCGCGCCGCTCAGCAGGCCGAAGCCGAGCGCGAAGGGGGCGACCATCAGCAGCGGGGCGGTGAGCAGTTCGATCACCGTGTGGACTGCGACCGGGATGTGAATGGATCTGGCGCTCATGACTGATTTCGAGAATACGAACATACGTGCGATTGGTGTGTGAGCCGGGTCACAGAGACGAGGGAATAACTTGCGGCGGCTTCGCGCCTGACATGCATCTGCCGCGGCTAACACCGCGGTGGCCTGGAACACGGGGGTGATCCTCGGTGGCGTTACGGTTCCCCGGGTGAAGAAGCTGAGAATCGATGCCGCTCTGGCCGAGCGCGGTCATTTCCCCTCGCGCACCGCAGCCGCAGGGGCGGTCCGCGCCGGGGAGGTGCGAATCGGGGTCGATGGGCCGATCGCCCTGAAGCCGAGCGAGCTGGTCGGGCCCGAGGCGGAGCTGATCGTCGCCGAGCGCACCCGCTTCGTCTCCCGCGGCGGAATAAAGCTCGCCAGCGCCCTCGACACCCTCCAGCTCGACGTCGCCGACCTCGACTGCCTGGACGTGGGCGCCTCGACCGGAGGATTCACGGACTGCCTGCTGCAGCGTGGGGCGGAGCGTGTGATCGCCCTCGACGTGGCCCACGGCCAGCTCGACGCCGGGCTGCGACGTGACCCGCGAGTCACGGTGATCGAGCGCCGCAACGCTCGCGAGCTCGAGTTCGCCGAGCTGCCCTTCGCGCCGCGGCTCGCCGTCGTCGACGTCTCCTTCATCTCGCTGGCCAAGATCCTGCCTGCGGTCAGCGCCTGCATCGCGCCCGGAGGCGCGATCCTGGCGATGGTTAAGCCGCAGTTCGAGCTCGGCCGCGAGCGGGTCGGTCGCGGTGGAGTGGTTCGCAGCGCCGCCGACCGCCGCGACGCGATCCGGGCCATCCGCGGCTCGGTCGAGCAGCTCGGCCTGCTGGTCGCGGGGCTCGCCTCCTCGGGCCTGCCGGGGCCGAAGGGGAATCTCGAGACCTTCATCTGGTGCGGAGCGTCGATCGAGCCACTCGCCGATTTCGAGGCCGCCCTCACCGAGGTGGAGCCGTGAGCAGCCCTCGCTCGGGAGGCGTGAGCCCGCCGCGGAGGATCGCGCTCCTCACCCACTCGCACCCTCCGCTCACCTCGGCGGCGGTGAGCACCGCGATCGCAGCCGCCCGGGAGGCCGGGGTCGAGCTGATCGGAACCGAGGATGAAGCCGAGAAGCACGGCGCGGAGGCCGAGGGCCTGACTCTCGCCGTCGAGCTTCCGGAGGATCCCGACCTCTGCCTCGTCCTCGGAGGCGACGGCTCGATCCTCTCGGGACTTCGGCGCTACGCCCGCAGCGGCGTCCCGGTGTTCGGGGTCAACTTCGGCACGGTCGGATTCCTCGCCGCGGTGGAGCGGGACCAGATCGAGCAGGGGCTGCGGCAGGCCTTCGCCGGCGACTTCGAGGCGATCGACCTTCCCGGGCTCGAGGTGGACTCTCCGGACGGCGCCACCGCGCTCAACGACGTCAGCTTCAGCCGCCGGCCCCATTCACAGCTCGCCGAGCTCAGCTACGCGATCGCCGGCGAGGAGGTCGGCAACGTCCGCTGCGACGGCCTGGTCGCGGCGACCCCGGCGGGGTCGACCGGCTACAACCTCGCCAACAGCGGCCCGATCCTCGCCTGGGGGGTCGAGGGTTACGTGGTCAGCTACATCGCCCCGCACTCGCTGACCGCGAGGGCGCTGGTCGTCGCCCCCTCCGACGTGCTGAGGGTCGGCAACGAGACCGGCCGCGATCCGGTCGACGTCGCCGTCGACGGTGAGCCGGTGGCCGAGCTGGCTCCCGGAGCCGAGACCGAGGTGCGCTTCAGCAACGGGGCGGCGACGCTGGCCCAGATCCCGGGCTCCAGCTTCTACCACCGCATCCGCGAGAAGTTCGGGCACCTGGCGGTCTGATGCGAGCGTTTGCCGGCCGGATGCCCGGGCAACAGGAGACCTGATGGAGCGCAAATGGTGGACCTTGCTGCTGATCTCGATCGCGACCTTCATGTTGCTGCTCGACATCACCGTCGTCAACGTCGCCCTGCCCGACATCCAGCGCGACCTCAACGCGAGCCTCTCCAGCCTGCAGTGGGTCATCGACGCCTACTCGCTCACCCTGGCGGCGTTCCTGCTGACGGCGGGGTCGCTCGGCGACCGCCTCGGCCGGCGACGGGTCTTCTCGTTCGGGTTCGGCATCTTCACGCTGGCCTCGTTCCTCTGCGGGATCGCCGGCGACCCGACCCTGCTGAACCTCGCCCGCGGGCTCCAGGGGGTCGGCGGGGCGGCGATGTTCGCGACCTCGCTGGCGCTGATCGGCCAGGAGTTCCACGGCCCCGACCGGGCCACTGCGTTCGGGGTATGGGGAGCGACGATCGGGGGCGCCGTCGCGATCGGGCCGCTGGTCGGCGGTCTGATCACCGAGCACCTCGGCTGGGAGTGGATCTTCTTCGTCAACATCCCGATCGGGGTGGTCGCGATCGCCTTGGTCGAGCGCCGCCTGGTCAACGTCGCCGCCCAGGACCCGCAGCCGATCGACCTTCCCGGCCTGCTGACCTTCTCGTTGTCGCTGTTCCTGCTGATCTTCGGCCTGATTCGCGGCAACCCCGAGGGCTGGGGAAGCCCGCTGATTCTCGCCTGCCTGTGCGGCGCCGCGGCACTGCTTGCCCTCTTCGTCGCAATCGAGCACCGGAGCGCCCACCCGATGCTCGATCTGACCCTGTTCCGAAAGCGCGCCTTCAACGGCGTCTCCGCGGTCGCCTTCTGCCTCTCGGCGGGGATGTTCGCGCTGTTCCTCTATCTGACGATCTACCTGCAGGGCGTGCTCGGCTACCAGCCGCTGCAGGCGGGACTGCGCTTCCTGCCGCTTAGCATTCTCTCCTTCCTGGTCGCGCCGATCGCCGCCCGCCTGGGCGAGCGGATTCCGGCCCGGGTGATCCTCGGCACCGGCCTGGCCACGGTCGGAGTCGGCCTGCTGCTGATGCGCGGCGTCGGGCCGGACTCCGACTGGACGGCGTTGCTCGCAGGGCTGATCGTCGCGGGGGTGGGTATCGGGATCACCAATCCCGGGATCGGCTCGACCGCGATCGCCGTGGTTCCCGTCGCGAAGTCGGGAATGGGCTCGGGGATCAACACGACCTTCCGCCAGGTCGGCATCGCCACCGGCGTCGCCGCGCTCGGCGCGGTCTTCCAGTCTCGGATCGACAGCAGGCTGGCCGAGGTCCTGCCACGGGCCCCGAGGGGGCTCGGCGAGATCGTCGCCTCCGGCGGCTCGCAGGCGGCCGCGTCAGTCGCCCCGCCGGGGGCCCGCGCCGGCATCGGCGGCGGGGCGGCGATCGCCGGCACCAGCGCCCGGAGCCAGCTCCACCGGAGCGGCGGCCGCCG
>JBBRHQ010000007.1:0-22082 GCA_038222365.1 Solirubrobacterales bacterium | reverse complement strand
GGCGGGCGACGTTGAGGCCCTGCTCGGTGAACATCTCCCGGTCGTCTTCGGGCTCGGCGCCGAGGGTGGTGAGGAAGTTGCCCATCATCACCCCGTTCAGCCCGGCCCTGACCGCCAGGGGCTGCAGCTCGCCGAGGTTCTCGACCCGCCCACCGCAGAGCCGGAAGAGGGCTCCCGGGATGATCAGGCGGAAGATCGCCACCCATTTGACCACCTCCCAGGGGTCCATCAGCCCGCGCTCGCCGAACTTAGTCCCCGCTCGCGGGTTGAGCAGGTTGATCGGCACCGAGGTCGGGTTGATCTCGGCCAGCTCGAACGCCATCTCGACCCTCTGGCGCCTGCTCTCGCCGAGGTTGAGGATGCCGCCGACGCAGGTCTCCAGGCCGGCCTCCTCGACCGCGCGGATCGTCCTCAGCCGCCCCTCGTAGCGGACCGTGGTCGAGACCTCGGGGTAGTGGGAGCGGGCCGACTCGACGTTGTGGTGGACCCGCTGGATCCCCGCCTCGCGCAGCTCCTTGGCCCGCTCCGCGGACATGTGGCCGATCGAGGCGCAGCGCTTCAGGTTCGTGTGCTCGGAGACCAGCCGCGCCCCTTCGAGGATCCTCGCGAAATCGCGCTTCGAGAGGCCCTGGCCCTGGGTGACCATGCAGAAGCGGTGGGCGCCGGCCGCCTCGGCCGCCCTGGCGTGCTCGAGGATCTGCTCCGGCTCCATCATCGCGTGCATCGGCGTGTCCGCCTCGGCGTAGCGCGACTGGGCGCAGAACCCGCAGTCCTCGGCGCAGCCGCCCGACTTGGCGTTGACCAGGGAGCACATATCGGTCGAGTCGCCGAACTCCTCCCGGCGCACCGCCCAGGCCCGCTCGACGAGGTCGCCGATCTGATCGTGGTCGGTGAGCTCGCCGAGCTCGAGCGCCTCGTCGAAGCTGATTAGCGGTGGCATCCGGCTCCTTCCCTGGGTCAGGTGAAGCCAGGCTAGGACTCGTCGCGGACGCCTCCGCAACCCCGCAGCCCGCGCGCTCGTAGTATCGACGAGATGAACCGGATCACCTCCCGGGGCCGGTTTGCCCTCTGCCTGCTCGCCGCTGCGGCGATCGCCGCCCTCGCCGTCGGGATCGCGCTCGCAGCCGACCGCTCCGAGCTACACCAGCGCGCCGCCGCCGAGGCGCTTCCCGCCTCGAAGCTGGCGGGCGAGCGGATCGTGGTCGGCTTCCCCGGCACCCGGATTCCCGTTCCGCTGAAGCGGATGATCCGCGCCGGGCAGACGGCCGGGGTCATCCTCTTCTCCGACAACCTCCCGAGCCGCTCCGCGGGCCGCCGCCTGATCGCCCGCCTCCAGCACGTGCCCCGCCCGAAAGGCGTGCGGGACCCGCTGCTGGTGATGATCGACCAGGAGGGCGGGCTGGTGAAGCGGATCGGCGGCGCGCCGAGCGCCTCGGCGGCGGTGATGGGATCGCGCGGGCCCGCCTTCAGCCGCCGGCAGGGCAGGCGAACGGCGCGCAACCTGCGAAACCTCGGCGCCAGCGTCAACCTCGCGCCGGTGCTCGACGTCGCCCGTCCGCGGAGCCAGACCGCCGCGACGCAGCGCGCGTTCGGCTCGACCGCGGAGCGGGTCAGGGCCACGGCGATCCCCTTCGCCAGGGCGATGCAGAAGAACAGCGTCGCGGCGACCGCCAAGCATTTTCCCGGCCTCGGGGCGGCGCGGGGCAACACCGACGTCGCGGTCCAGCGGATCCGGCTCTCGAAGCGGCGTCTGCGGCGAGTCGACGAGCTTCCCTACCGGCGCTTCGCCGCGGGCGAGGGGGAGCTGGTGATGCTCAGCACCGCGATCTATCCCGACTTCTCGCCCAAGCCGGCCGCCTTCGCCCGCCCGCTCGCCACCCGCGAGCTGCGGGTCCGGCTCGGATTCCGCGGCGTCTCGATCACCGACGCGCTCGGCACCGTCTCGGTGGGGGCCTTCGGCGGGCCGGCCAAGGCCGGCCTGGCGGCCGCCAAGGCGGGCACCGACCTGCTTTTGTTCCCCGATTTCCGCGGAGGGGCCAGGGCCTATGGATCGCTGCGCCGAAAGCTTCGCTCCGGAGATCTGGACCGGACCCGCTTCGAGCGCTCCGTGCAGCGCGTGCTCGTCCTCCGCCATCGCGCCGGCCGCAATCTCAACTGAGTTCGGCGGCTACTCGGCGTCCTGGGGTGCCGGTGGCACGGAGGCATCGCGGCCGATGTCGAAGACGCGGACCCGGTCGCGGCCGTCGTCCTTGGCCGCGTACATCGCCAGGTCGGCTTCGGCGATCACCGTGTGCACGTCGAGCCTCGGGTCTCCGTCGAAGAGGGCGACGCCGATGCTCGCGGTCACCGAAGCCACGCCCTCGCTCTCGGTCCCTTCGCGGATCGCCCTGGTCAGCGATTCGGCCACCAGGCGGGCCTCGCGCAGGCCGGTGTCCGGGAGGAGGATCGCGAACTCATCGCCGCCCAGTCGCGCCAGGGAGTCGGACTCGCGCAGCCGCTCGCTGAGGACCTCGGCGATCTGCTTCAGGACCTTGTCGCCGGCGAGGTGCCCGCGGGAGTCGTTGACCAACTTGAAGTGGTCGACGTCGATCAGCAGCAGCGCCCCCGGCGTGACCTGGCGGCGGGCGCGCGCCATCTCTGCCTCTACCTCCTGTTCGAAGCGCCGCCGGTTGCCCAGCCCGGTCAGCGAGTCCTGCTGGGCGAGCCGCTCCATCTCTTGGTGGAGGCGCTTGCGGTCGCCGATGTCGCGGATCGCGGCCTGAAGCTCGGAGATCCCGCCGCTCAGCGGGTCGGGCGTCGAGCGGGCCGCGGCCTCGATCCAGACGTAGCTCCCGTCCTTGCGCAGGAAGCGGCACTGGTAGGTCATCGACCGCGGCCCCTCCAGCAGCGTGCTGATCAGGCGCCGCGCCGATCCGAGGTCATCGGGGTGGATGAACTCGAAGCTTGAGCGACCGATCATCTCCTCGGGCCGAAAACCGAAAAGGGTGAGCGAGGACGGGGAGACGTAGACGAGGATCCCCTGCCGGTCCGAGACGCCGATCATGTCGATCGAGTTCTCGGCCAGGACCCGGTAGCGGCGCTCGGTGCGCTGGCGCTCCGCCTCTGCGCGGTCGCGCTCCCTGATCCGCCGGGCCGCGATCCCTCGGGCAATGCTCTCGCTGCGGCTCCAGAGCAGCAGCAGGGCGCCGGTGAGTGCCGCCAGAAGGAGCCCGGCCACGGCGATCGCCAGCGGCAGCGCCATCGTCGGCTTGTCGTGATCGCTGAGCACCAGGGTCCAGGTGCGGTCGCCGATCCGTATCGGCGCAGTTGCCGCGTCCTCCAGGGCCTTCCGCGGGCCGAGAACGACCCGTCCCGCCTCGCGCAGCTGAAGCGTGACCTTGCTGGTCGCCGCCAGGGCGGCGGCGGCGAGGTCGGGTGTGCGGAAGACGCCGACCGCGAAGCCGGCCAGCGCCGAGCGCCGCTGGGTCGGGGTGGCGATCGGACGCCCCTGCCGGAAGACCGGCTGGTAGACGTCGATGCCCCTGCCGGGCGCGATCAGCAGCGAGGTCATCGGAGTTACCGAAGCATTGCCGCTGCGGCGAGCCCGCTGCAGCGCCGCAAGCCGTTGGGGATCGGACCCGAGGTCGAGCCCGAGCAGCGCCGGCGGCGCCCTCCTTGCCCCCTTGCCCCCCTTGCTTGCCAGATTGGTCACCGGGAAGTACTCCGGTCGTGGCTGCGCGGGCAGAAGCGAGCCGGCCCGGCGTTCGACGATCGGGCGACCCGAGCTGTTCTCGAAGCCGCCCTTCGCGGAGAAGGGGACGACGGCTGCAAAGGCCGTCGCGCTCAGCAGGCGCTCGCCCAGCAGCGAGCGGGCCAGAACCATGAACTCCTTACGCGAATAGCGGGCTTCGCCCGCCGCCTCATAGAAGGCGGCCGCGCTCGCCAGCTGCCCAAGGGAGACGGCGGCCGCTCCCTGGGCCTGATGGGCGGCGCGCACCGCCTCGCCCCTCTGGGTCCGCTCAAAGTCGTCACGCTGCTTGGAGCGGATAAGGGCAGCGCCGATCAGCGCGGCGACTGCGATCGCCCCAACCGCCGCCCATCCCAGCCAGATGCGGAAACGAGAACCGGGCACCGTCTCAAGGATCCCACGAAATGGAAACGCTACGTTGACGGCGATCGGCGATCCTTGCCCGGTGATCGGCTTCCGGAGCCAGCTGTTGGCCCGACTGTCGCGGCCCGCGCGCCGCGGGAAGCGCGATCGAGGCAGCGGGCGCCAGCAAAAGCTTCCTCCCGCGGGCCTCGCCGCCCGCTTTCGCTGATCGCCGCCTGCGAGTTGCGATCAGCCTTGAAATAGAGTTGACCGGGTGCGAAGAGCTGGTGAGTCGGCCAAGAAGATGCTGGCGCGGGCCGTGTCGGCGCCCGAGCGTCTGCGGCTGTGGCTGCTCAGGCAGTCCTGGTTCACCAGCGTCCTGCTGCCGGCGATGCCGCGCCAGCTGCGCTGGCTGGCGCGCAAGGTCTACCTGGCGCCGATCGACCTGGCCGACCGGATCCTCGGCCGCCGTGATCCCGACCTGCCCTCGAAGTCCGGAGTGTTCACCGGCGCGACCGATGACTTCCGCGCCAGCGGCGCGGCGTTCCTGAAGGTGCTCGAAAGCGCCGCCGGCCTGACCCCTTCCTCTCGCGTCCTCGACGTCGGTTGCGGCATCGGCCGTCTCGCCATCCCGATGGCGGGCTTCCTCGATCAGGACGGCGGCTATGAGGGCTTCGACATCGTCCCCGAGGGCATCGAGTGGTGCCAGCAGCACATCTCCAGCCCGCACGACAACGTCCACTTCACCCTCGCCGACCTCTACAACAAGGAGTACAACCCGAAGGGCAGCGTGCCCCCGGCCGAGTACCGGTTCCCCTACGAGGACGATGCCTTCGACCTGGTCGTGCTGTTCTCGGTCTTCACCCACATGCTGCCCGACGACGTCGATCGCTACGTCAGCGAGATCGCCCGGGTGCTGAAGAAGGACGGCCGGGTCTTCGCGACCTATTACGTGATCAACCAGGATTCGCTCCAGCTGATGAAGACGAGTGGCCGCAGCAAGCTCCAGTTCAAGCACAACCTCGGATCCCACTGGATTCACAGCGGCAACGTTCCCGAGCTCGGTGTCGCATACGAAGAGCCCTATATCCGGAACCTCTACGGCAAGTACGGCCTCTCCGACCCCCCGACCATCTACTTCGGCCGCTGGTGCGGCCGGGTGGTGGAGCGGCCGCTCGACTCCGGGCTGATTGCCCAGGACTCGGTCGTCGCGACCAAGCTTTGAGCCTTTCCTAGACGGCCGGGTTGTTGGCCAGCGACTCCCAGAGGTAGATCGAGGCGAGGCTGCGGTTCGGCGACCAGCGCGCCGCGATCTCGACCGCCTCGGCCGGGGTAGGCATCGCTTCCAGGCCGTGGCAGAGCTGGACGCCGCGGCGCAGGCCGAGGTCGCCGCCTGAAAAGACGTCGGGGCGCTCGAGGTGGAAGATCAGGAACATCTCCGCGCTCCAGCGACCGAGCCCGCGGACCGCGACGATCTCCTCGATCACCTCCTCGTCTTCGAGCTGCTCGAGCCGGTCCAGCTCCAGCTCGCCGCTGAGCACGTGCTCAGCGAGGTCCTTGACGTACTCCACCTTGCGACCGGAGAGTCCCGCGGCTCGAAGGTCGGCCACCTCGGCATCGAGCAGCTCCTGCGGAGTCGGGTCGCGACCGTCGAAGATCTCCAGGACGCGGGCGTGGATCGTCGCCGCCGCCTTGGTCGACAGCTGCTGGCCGACGATCGCCCGCAGCAGCGTTGCGTAGGCGTCGGCCTTCTCGGCCCCGCGACGTCGCAGCCGCCGCTTCACGTCCCAGTCCCCGAGCGCGGCGATCAGCGCGGCCATCGCGGGGTCGGAGGCCGCCAGCTGCTCGCGCCTTTGCTTCGGCGAGACGCTCACCGGCCGCTCCACTTGGGCTTGCGCTTCTCGGCGAAGGCGCGGATGCCCTCCTTCAGGTCCTCGGAGGAAAAGCAGGACTCGCGCAGCGCCACCAGTCCCTGCTCCTGCTGCTCGTTGAGCACCGGGTTGTCGTTGAGGATATCGATTGCGTGCTTGTTGCCTTTGGTGGAGAGGGGGGCATTGGCGGCGATCGCCCCCGCCAGCTCGATTGCGGCCGCCTGCAGATCCCGATCGGCGGCCACCCAGTTGACCAGGCCGACCTGCTCGGCCCGCGAGGCGGTCAGGCTGCTGCCGGTCAGAAACAGCTCCTTGGTCCTCGCCAGGCCGACCACGTCGAGGAACTTGCGCAGCCCGGTGTGGCTGTAGACGAGGCCGAGCTTCGCCGGTGGCATCCCCAGCTTCGCCCCCGAGGCGCAGATCCGCAGGTCGCAGGTGACGGCCACCTCCAGCCCGCCCCCGTAGCAGTGACCGTTGAGGGCGGCGACAGTCGGCCAGGGATGGCGGGCGATGGCCTCGATCGCCGCCTGGAAGGGATGGGCCACGAGGGCCTCGGCGTCGCGCTCGAAAGCCGACTCCGAGATCGAGCCGATGTCGTAGCCCGCCGAGAAGACGGGCGGCGCCCCGGTGATCATCACGCAGCGGATCTCGATCCCGCGGTCGAGCCGAGGCATCGCCTCGGCCAGGGCGTCGAGGACGTCGTGATCGAGCGCGTTTCGCTTCTCCGGGCTGGAGATCGTCAGCCGGGCGACCGCTTCGACGGGCTCGTCGAGGACGAGCTTGCCCGCGGCGAGCCGCTCACCCACCGGAGCTACTCCAGGACGACGAGGACGTCGCCCTCATTGACCGACTGGCCCTCCTCGCAACGGATCTCGCTCACCTTGCCCTCGTCCTCGGCCTCGACCGGGATCTCCATCTTCATCGACTCGAGGATGAGGACCGTGTCGCCGTCGGCCACCTGGTCACCGAGGGACACCTCGATCTTCCAGACGTTGCCGGTGATGTGGGCTTCTATGTCTGCCATGGCGGGGCACAATAGCCACCCTTGCCCGCGGATTCCCCATCCCCCCTCGTGATCGTCGCGGCTCGCAACGAGGCAGACCGGATCGGGGAGACGCTCGGCGCCCTGCGGACGGCTTTCCCGGGTGCCACCGTAATCGTCGCCGACGATGCCTCCGTGGACGGAACCGCCGAGATCGCCCTGACCCGAGGGGCCGAGGTGATCAGCCGGGGGCGCCCGCACGGCAAGGGCGCCAACGTCGGCGCCGCCGCTGAGGCCGCCCTCGGGCATCCCGCGGCGGAGGCGCGGACCATCCTTCTTTGCGACGCCGACCTGGGCGGATCTGCCGCCAACCTCGGCCGCCTGGTGGAGGCGATCGAGGCGGGCGAGTGCGAGCTCGCCGTCGCCGTCTTCGCGCGCCGGGTCGGGGGAGGCTTCGGCCTCGCCCGGCGCTTTGCCCGCTGGGCGATCCACCGCTCCTGCGGGGTCGAGACCCAGGCGCCGATCTCCGGACAGCGGGCGATGGGCGCGGCGCTGCTGCGCGCGACGCTCCCTTTCGCCGCCGGGTACGGGATGGAGGTGGGGATGACGATCGACGCGGTGCGCGGAGGAGCGCGGCTGGGGGAGTACGAGCTCGACCTCTCCCACCGCCCCACGACGCGCAGCCCCGCGGGCTTCCTGCATCGTGCCCGCCAGCTGCGGGACTTCGCGCGCGCCTACCTTTCCCGGCGCCATCGCCGCGGATAGCCTGCCCCCGTGATCCTCGCGATCGACCAGGGCACCACCGGGAGCACCTGCCTCGTCTTCGATCTCGAGGGCCGGATCGCCGGGCGCGCCTACTCCGAGCTCCGCCAGCACTTCCCGCGCCCCGGCTGGGTCGAGCACGACGCGGAGGAGATCTGGGAGTTGACCAGGCGGGTCGCCGGGGCTGCGATCTCCGACGCCGGGGTCGATGGCTCCTCGCTGACCGCGATCGGGATCACCAACCAGCGCGAGACCGTCGTCGCCTGGGACCCCGAGACGGGCGAGCCGGTCCATCATGCCCTCGTCTGGCAGGACCGTCGCACCGCCGGGCGCTGCGATCAGCTGAAGGCCGAAGGTCGCGAGGCGCTGGTCCGCGAGCGGACCGGGCTGGTCATCGACCCCTATTTCTCCGGGACGAAGATCGAGTGGCTGCTGGCAAACGTCGAGGCCGCTCGCGGGGCCGTCTTCGGAACGATCGACTCCTGGCTTGCCTACAAGCTCACCGGGCGGCACCTGACCGACTACTCCAACGCCTCGCGGACGATGCTCTTCGACATCCGCAAGCTGGCCTGGGATGACGAGCTGTGCGCGATGCTCGGGGTCGATCCCTCGCGACTGCCCGAGCCGGTGCCCTCCTCCGCCCTCCACGGCACCACCTCCGAGTTCGGCGGCGAGGTCCCCGTCGCGGGGATCGCCGGCGACCAGCAGGCGGCGCTCTTCGGCCAGGCCTGCAACGCGCCGGGCAAGGCCAAGAACACCTACGGGACCGGCAGCTTCGTGCTGCTCAACACCGGCGAGGAAGCGCCCCAGCCGGGCGAGGGGTTGCTGACCACGGTGGCCTGGGGGCTCGGCGAGCAGACCGCCGACTACGCGCTCGAGGCGGCGATCTTCGTCACCGGCGCGGCCGTGCAGTGGCTTCGCGACGGGTTGGGAATCATCTCGGAGGCCTCCGAGACGGAGGCGCTGGCGGCCTCGCTCCAGGGAAACGAAGGCGTCTACTTCGTCCCGGCGCTGACCGGCCTCGGATCGCCTCACTGGGACCCCTATGCCCGGGGAGCGATACTCGGTCTGACCCGGGGCAGTGGCCGGGAGCACCTCGCCCGCGCCGCGCTGGAGGCGATCGCCTACCAGACGGTGGACGCAGTCCGCGCCCAGGAGGCTGCCTCCGGGCGGAGGCTGGCCTCGCTGAAGGCAGATGGCGGCGCCGTCGCCAACCGCTGGCTGATGCAGTTCCAGGCCGACGTCCTCGGCTCGCCGGTGATCGTCCCCGAGATCTCCGAGACGACCGCGCTCGGCGCCGCCTACCTGGCCGGGATCGCGACCGGTGTCTGGAGCGCCGAGGGGGTGGGGGAGATGTGGCGCCGGCGGGCTCGGTTCGAGCCGGCGATGGGCGAGGACGAGCGCGCCTCGCTGCTGGCCGGCTGGGGCCGGGCCGTGGAGCGCTCGCGCGGCTGGGCCGAGCCGGCGTAACCGCTTGCGGGGGAGTGGGTAGGAACCAAACGGGCCCGGGTGCGCCCCAGCGTGCCCCGCCCGTTCGGAATGGCCGAGATCAAGCCGCAGAGTCTGCGCCGCAAGGTCCGCTTCATGCCAAGTCACAGCTGTTCGGCCCGCCGGTGCTGACCTCGTCCAGTTCGGCGAGCCGATCAGCTTCCCGGCCGAGTCCAAGCCCAGTCGCGAGCGCCAGGGCGAGGCCGCCGAGGAGATCTTCGACCGGGTGCGGACGATGTACACGGCGCTCGAGGAGAAGGGCCGGCGCGGCGTGATCCGTGCTCTGCACGAGGGGCTGCCCTCGCCGACCCCCGGAGGGGCCTCGCCCGAGGGCTGAGCCTAGGAGTAGCTCTTCTCGAGCTTGGCGTAGAAGGCCGGGTCGTGGCCCGGGGTGATGATCGACTGCGGGAACTCGCGCTGAAACAGCTTCAGCTCCTGCAGGGAGCGCTTGAAGTTGTGCTGGTCGAAGGGTCGCGGCGGCAGCGGTGCCCCGGTCAGCTGCCCGAGCGTGTAGAAGGCATCGCCGCCGATGATGAAGTCGCGGTCACCGAGCCGGGCAATCACCGACTGGTGGCCGGCGCTGTGGCCGGGGGTGTAGGCGAGCCGGACCGAGCCGTCGCCGAACAGGTCGAATGTCCGCCCGAAGGTGGCGTAGGAGTCGACCGGGCCGCGGTCGAAGTCGATCGAGCGGTAGTCGAAGGCGTAGTCGAAATGGGAGGGCCTGTAGCCGCGAAGCCCCGGGCGCCCGCCCCTGGTCGCGTCGGCCCACTCGGCCGCGGCGACCACGAAGGTGGACTGCGGGAACTCAGAGATCGCCGAGGTGTGATCGAGGTGCAGGTGGGTCATCACCACGATCGGGATCTCGCCCGGGTCGAGACCGCGGGCGCGAAGCTGGGCCGGCACGTCATCTCCCGTCTTCAGGACCGGCTTGGCGACCCGGGCGCCGGCGGAGCCGAGGTTCTGCTTGGGGTCGGTGGCGATCGAGGGATGGAGGCCGGTGTCGATCAGGATCGCGCCGGCGCTGGGGTGGCGGATCAGGAAGGCGGGGATCGGGATCTCGTGCGGGGGCTTCCCGGTCATTAACGCCCGCATCAGCCTCGGCGTCAGGAACCTGCCCCCGGGACTCTCCATCAGCGCCAGGGGCCAGTTGACGCGGCCGGCGACCATCGGTTCGACCGTCACCGTGGCGCCCTCGCTGCCTCCGGCGAGCGACTCGTGCAGGGGCTTGTGCTCGGCGTGCATGCTCATCTCTGGCCCAGAGTAGCGGCGCGTTCGCCGCCGATAGGCTTGCGCGGCCTTGGTTGAACGCACTCTTTCGCGGATCTTCGCCCCCGGGCTGCTGGACGGGCAGATATGCGTGATCTCGGGGGCCGGCAGCGGGCTGGGGCGGGCGGCGGCGCTGGAGATGGCCGGCCTCGGGGCAACCGTGATCGGCTGCGGCCGCCGCTCCGAGCCGCTGGCCGAGACCGCCGCCGCGGCCGAGGATCTGCCGGGCTCCTTCTTCCATGAGCAGCTCGACATCCGCGAGGAGCAGGGGGTGGACGCCTTCGTCACCGGGGTGATCGAGCGCCACCGCAGGATCGACGTCCTCGTCAACAACGCCGGGGGACAATTCCTCAGCCCGGCAGAGGCGATCTCGCCGAAGGGCTTTCGCACCGTGATCGAGCTCAATGTCCAGGGCACCTGGCTGATGACCCACGCCGCCGCGACCAGGGCCTTCATCCCCCAGCAGAGCGGCAAGATACTCAGCGTCACCCTCTCGCCCCACAACGGAATGCCGGGGATGGTCCACTCCGGAGCGGCCAGAGCGGCGGTCGAGAACATGATGCGGACACTTTCGATCGAGTGGGCCCGCTTCGGGATCCGGGCCTGTGCTCTCGCCGCCGGCCAGTTCGACACCGAGACCCTGCGGACCAAGTACCCCCGGGAGGTGGTCGAGAATGTCGCCTCCACGGTTCCCCTCGGTCGCCTCGGCACTGAGGAGGAGATGGCCTGGCTGATCACCTTCCTCGCCTCGCCCGCCGGCGACTTCTTCTCCGGCACGGTGATCACCGTCGACGGCGCCCGCGATAACTGGTTCGGCGCCTGGCCGCCGGGGATCTACGGCGAGCAGGGTGAGCCACCGGCCGAGGAACGTCGCTAGCGCACCAACGCGGGCTATCCAGGCAGCGCCCAGATCGGTATCGGCTTCCCCCGTCCGCGAACAGCCTGCTCGCCCTGCGACTCGAGGTCCGCCCGCTCCCCTTCCTTGAGCAGCTCCCAAGTCGAGCCCGAGACGAACACCTGATAGCCGCTGCCCTTCGTCATCCCTTCCAACCGCGCCGCCACGTTGGTCGTATCGCCGATCGCCGTGTACTCCAGCCGCTGGGGGGAGCCGACATTGCCCGACATCACCTCGCCGCTGTTCAGGCCGATCCCCATCCGGACCGGATCGCGTCCGCTCGCCCTCACCCACTCGTTGAAGGTCTCCAGTCGCGGGCCGATCATCTGCCGCGCCGCCGCCAGCGCCCGGCTGGCGTGATCGGGCTGGTCGAGCGGCGCGCCGAAGATGGCCATGATGCCGTCGCCCATGTAGGCGACGAGTGTTCCGCCCTCGGCCATGATCGCCTCGGTCATCTCGGTCAGGTAGCGGTTGAGTATCTCGACGACGACCTCGGCATCGAGTTGCTCCGAGAGCGTGGTGAAGCCTCGAATGTCGGAGAAGAGAAGCGTGGCGTGCCGCTTCGTGCCGCCGAGGCGAACGTCGCCGCCCGCCTGCTCGAGGACCTCGTCGACGACGGCTGCGGGGACGAAGCGGGCGAAGGTGTCGCGGGTGCGAATCCGCTCCACGGCGTCGACCGCGTAGTGGACAGCGAGGGTGCCGATCGCCCCCACCGTGAGGGCCAGGATCGGATAGACGACGGGGAGGATGACGCCGGAATCGAAGACCAGCTGAACGGCGATCAGGTAGACGGCCGCCATCGCGATCGCGCCGGCGAGCGCCACCAGCGGTCGCAGGCGAAGGCTGCCGAGCGGGATCACCACGCCCATCGCCAGGATCAGGTAGAGGTCCACGCCCACGGGGGAGGATTGGAGGGGGAAGCCGTCGAGTGCCGTGGCGATCACGTTGGCCTGAAGCTCGGGGCCGTTCATCAGCTCGTTCCCGGCGGTCGAGGTCGGATGAAGGTCCTGTAGCGACGGAGCGCTGGCGCCGACGACGACGATCCTGTTGCGGAAGGTCCCGGGCGGGTAGCGGCCCAGCAGGACCTTCGAGAAGGGGATCGCCTGGAAGGTCCCCGCGGGCCCGCGGAAATCGATCCAGGCGGAGTCGCCCCCCATCTGGTCGCGGGTGATCGGCTCCCCGGTTGCCGACTCGGCTGCGACGAGGCCGAAGCTCTTCAACCTGCGGATCTGGAAGGGGACCTTGCGGATCGTCGCCCCGGGACCGACCTTGAAATCGCTATTGCCGGCGTGCGCATCGACGCTTCGGAGCACGGACTCGCCGCCGAAGATGTTGGAGTGCCCCCGCCGGTCCACTTCGTCGGTCGCCAGCGTCATCCCGCCCATCTTTCCAACCGCCCTGATCAGGTCGTTGTCCTGGCGGGGAACCGTCGGCTCTGTGAACTGGACGTCGTAGGCGATCGCGCGCGCCCCGTCCTCGCGCAGATTGTCGATCACTCTGGCGTGTATGGAGCGGGGGAACGGCCATTGCCTATCGAGCTGGTCGAAGGTCGTGGCGTCGATCAGGACCAGGACGATGTTCGGACGCGCCTTGTCCGCGTTTCTGATCGCGAAGCGGGCATCGACGCTGTTCAGCTCCGGCGCACCCAGCAGCCCGAAGGCGTAGGTGAGGATGCCGACCGCGGCGGCAAGCACCGCCACGGCGAAGCAAAGCCGCCGCTTGCTCACCGACCCCAGCCCAGGTGTCGCGTCGAGTCGCTCATGGTCCCTCGCCGGACCTGCCCAAACTACGCGCGGAGCCCAGCGGGGTCAAGCGAGAACCGGGTAGCCGGGCACGTCGCCAGCCGCCCGGTCCTCTGAGCCCGCGGCCGATCTCAGCCGCGGTCTGCTCGAGAGTTGGGCCGGCGAGGGCGACCCGCTGGCCGCTGTACGCGAGGTCCCGCTCTTCGGGGACCTGGATGCGAAGCAGCTCGCCGATCTGGCCCGGAACTCGCGGATCAAGCGGGCCGGGGCGGGGGATTGGATGATCACCTGATGGAGCGCCGGCCGCGACTTCTTCGTCATCCTCGAGGTGAGCCCGATTTGAGCTAGAGCAGCCCCCCGCTCGAGCTGGGCCCCGGCGAGTTCTTCGGGGAGCTGGCGGCCCTCGACTGGGGGGCGGGTTGCGGTTACGTCAGGCTCGCAACGGTTTCGGCCGTCGAGCCGCTCTCACTGCTCACCGTGCCCGCCGAGATCCTCAACGCGCTGCTCGCCGAGGTGCCCGCGCTGGAGGCCGAGATCGAAGCAGCTGCGAAGCGACGCATCCTTCGCACCTGAGCTGCGATACCCGAGACGGCTTCGCGCGCTCAGTGCCTGTGCTTGTGCCGGGGCCCGGCAACGTAGCTCTGCCCCGTGTGCAGGAGCTTCTTGCGGCCGGTGACGAAGTTACGGACCAGGACCCGACCGTGCTTGACGAAGGTGAGTGTGGAGCGGTCGCAGCGATCCCAGACCAGCCACTCGGTACCGCGAACCGAGCCGGAGCTGTTCTTCCCGGTTGTGGAATGACGGCCCTTGCCCTTGCCCCAGAGGTGGCGGCCGCGGCGGCCTCTCCTGGCGAGCGCCCCCTCGCGATGCTTGCCACAGGCGAGCGGCCCGACCAGCTTGGCGTCGGTGTAGCCATGGGTGGCCTTGCCCTGGCGGAGCTTGAACATTCCCCCGAAGAAGTCGACCTTCCGGGCACCTCCCTTGCCATCGGAGGAGACGATGTGGACCCGCCCCTTGCGGACGTCGATGATCGTCCCGATCGGGATCAGCCCCTTGTTGTCGAGGATCACGAATCTCTTCGTCCCCGGGAGCTTCACCTTGACCAGGCCGCTGACCGGGCTGGCGTTTGCCTTCTTCTTGAAGACCGGTGGACCGCTGCCGAGGACGTCGAAGCTGCGGACAACGGGTGTCGGATCGGTGTTGGCGGCAGGGTCGGTGGCCCGCACCCGGAAGAAGTAGCTTCCCGGTGCCAGGGGCGTGGGGGAGGTGTGGCTTGCCCCGGGGCCGGAGCAGGGGACGAACTGCGGGGTGCCGGTGTCGATCGAGCACTCGAACGAAGATCCAGCCTCACTGGAGCCGAAGACGAAGGTCGGGGTCGGGTCGTTGGTCGCCCCGGGGACGGTCGAGATCGTCGTCTCCGGCGGGGTGGCGTCGGCAACGGTAAAGGCGCGGGTGGCCGGGGTCGGGTCAGTGTTGGCGGCCGGATCTGTCGCCCGCACCCGGAAGGTGTAGCTGCCGGCGGCCAGCGCCGAGGGCGTGTGAGTGGCGCCGGGTCCCGAGCAGGGGCCGAAGGCCGCGGTGCCGGTGTCGATCGAGCACTCGAAGGACGATCCGCTATCGGTTGAGTGGAAGCCGAAGGTCGGGGTCGAGTCGTTGGTCGTCCCCGCGGGGCCGGAGTCGATGATCGTGTCGGGCGGGTTGGTGTCGACCGTGAAGGCGCGGGTGGCCGGGGTCGGGTCAGTGTTGGCGGCCGGATCTGTCGCCCGCACCCGGAAGGTGTAGCTGCCGGCGGCCAGCGCCGAGGGCGTGTGAGTGGCGCCGGGTCCCGAGCAGGGGCCGAAGGCCGGCGTGCCGGTGTCGATTGAGCACTCGAATGTCGAGCCCGCCTCGCTCGAGTGGAAGGCGAAGGTCGGGGTGGTGTCGGTGGTGGAACCCGAGGGGCCGGAGTCGATGATCGTGTCCGGCGGGGTGAGGTCGTCGCTGGAGCCGGCCGCGCAGGTTCCGGCGGGCACGGTTGAGAGACGAAGTCCGTCAATGAAGGCAGCCGAGTCGAGGGCCGCGTCGCTTTGGTCGAAGACCGAGAGATAGACCGCGTGAGCGCCCGGGGTGATCGGGGTTCGCGCCCGCAGCGGGGGGGTCGCACCATCGTATGTCGTGCCCGCTGCCTCGGTGTCCGAGAACCCGGTGGTGTTGACGCTGATCACGTGGTTGGTGCTGTCGAAGGCGAAGTTGTGGGGTGCCGTGATTCCGGTGTCCGTCGCCTGGAAGTCGGAGGTGTCGAGCTCGGCCACGAACCCGTCGTTAAAAGCGGAACCAACGAACTCCGGATATTCCTCTGAGAGGAACCTGAAGTCGACGGAGAGGCAGTTGGCGCTGGCGGGGACGTTCAGGTTGATCTTGAGCTGGACCATGTCGTGGACACCGTCGCCGTGGGTCTCGGTGCCCGCTCCATCGCCGTTCGACTGGGACGTCCCGCCGCTCTCGTTGGGGTCGTCGGCGAACTCCGTGTTGCCCGAGCTGAGGATCGCGTAGCTCCCGCCGCTCTTCGGGAAGCCCGCCAGCGCCGAGTCGGCGGTGGCGGCCGGGTTGGTGTCCTCGCCTACCGGCAGGCCCTCGGATCCCTCGTCGATGTCCTGGGCCGAACCGCAGCCCGGATCGGCTGTCTCCCCCGCGGGGGGCACGAAGTCGATCTTGCCGTCGGAGTCGTCGTCCTCTCCATTTGCGCACTGGGGCGTCGGGTTCGGCTCCCCGTCGAGCTCATCGTCGTCCTGGGCTGAATCGCAGCCCGGATCGGCGGTCTCGCCGGCCGGCGCGGTGAAGTCGATCTTGCCGTCCTCGTCATCGTCGAAACCGTTCGAGCATTGGGGCGCCGCGTCGTCCTCCTCTCTGTTGTCGTTCGAGGAAGCGCAACCGGGGTCCGCCGTTTCGCCGGGCGGCGCGGTGAAGTCGATCTTGCCGTCGAAGTCGTCGTCCACTCCATTGGAGCACTCGGTCGTTGCCGAGGGCGGCGGGGGGATCACCTCGAAGCTTGCGCCGGAGAGCTGGCCGGCGCCGAGCGGGTCGGCGATTGCGCTGGCCAGCGCCGAGGCGTCGCGGCTTGGCGTGATCGCCGCACTCGCGGAGGCGGGGGCCACAATCACGGCAAGGATTCCAAAGAGGATTATCGTCACCCCAGCGACGGTTGATCCCATGCGCGCGACACGGTCCTGGTTCCCCAAAAGAGCCTCCCACGGTCAACTTAGACCGCAATCATCAATGGGGCTCCCCCTGCTCAACGCCCGGCGCACCACCCCTCCTCACCGAGCCCGATGAGTCTAGCCGAGGCTCGGTAGCCGGGTCAACCCCGATTTTCGCCAGGCCTGGGGGCGTGGCCGCTCAGGCCCGGGTGGGGGCGTCGCTGTCCACTGAGCGTGGCCGGGTGGGAAAGCGAATCGGTTCAGTCGGCTCGGCCCCCGCTGTCGCAGCCGCGGCGCTCGCCGCCCGGGCCAGCTCCCCGGCGCTCTCATAGCGGTCCTCTGGGCGGACCGCCACCGCTGCGCGGATCACGGGGTCGAACCCGGCCGGCGCGCCGCTGTGCTCGGTCACGCTATCCGGTGGCCCGCTGATCCGGGCCATCACCTTGTCGACGTCGCGCTTCGCCGAGTAGGGGGGCCCGCCGGTCAGCGCCTCATACAGGACGCAGCCGAGCCCGTAGACGTCGGTGCGGGCGTCGGTGTCGGCTGCCTGCAGTTGCTCGGGAGCCGCGTAGTCGATCGTGCCGACCCAGTGGCCGGTCCGGGTCAGCCCGCTGGCCGAATCGACGTGCTTGGAGAGTCCGAAATCGCCCAGGTATGCATGGATGCCGTTCGCCCCGCGCTCCAGTAGGACGTTGCCGGGCTTGACATCGCGGTGGACCAGCCCTTCGGCGTGGGCGGCGTCCAGAGCGGATCCGATCTGGGTGACGATCCTCGCGGCGGTTGCGGGATGAAGCGCACCCTGGGTGGCGATCACGTATTCCAGGTCGATCCCCTCGATCAAGGTCATCGCCAGGAAGGGAACGCCCTCGCAGATCCCGGCCTCATGAACCTCGACAACGTGTTGGTGCCTCAGGCGGGAGGCGAGCCTGCTCTCGCGCTCGAAGCGCCGGACGAATTTGGGATCGGCGGCGTGCGCCTCCGAAATCAGCTTCAGCGCCACGGTTGCACCGTCCTCGATGCACACCGCGCGGTACACGACGCCCATTCCACCCTCGCCGAGCACACCTTCGAGGCGGTATCGACCGAAGGTCGCGGGTGGTTTCGGGAGCCCCGGCATCTCTCTTGCCACTGTAATCGCTGCGCGATAGGCTGGACCGGGTGGAAGGACCCCGCCAGATCCTCAGTGGTGGTGCCTCCCCGGCTCAGGTCCCGACCCTCTTTCACGCCGGTAGGCGGGTGCCGGTCGAAACCGAGCTGCGGCTGGGCCGCGCCGAGGACAACGACGTGGTCCTCTCCGACGAGCGGGCCTCCCGGCATCACGCGCTGATCCGCAGGGAGGGGGAAGGGTTCACGCTGCGGGATCTGGCTTCGCGGCACGGAACCTTCCTCAACGGAGAGCTCTTAAGCGACGAGATCCGCAGTCTGGAGGCCGGCGACTCGATTGGCGTCGGCGACCTCGTGCTGCGGTTTCTCGACGGGCAGGAGACGCGGATGGCCTCGCGGGAGCTTCCCATCACCGACGTCCAGACGGTCGCCTTCGAGGCCGACACCCTGACGATTGGCCGAGACCCTCAGAACGACGTCGTCCTGGCCGACCCAAATGTCTCCCGATTTCACGCGACCCTGAACCGCGGCGATGGCGGCGTCGAGCTGGTTGATCTGGACTCCCGCAACGGGACGCGGCTCGACGGAGCGCTCGTCGACCGCGGTCGCGTCGAGGTCGGCGGCGAGATCGGGATCGGCCCCTACAAGCTCGTCTTCGACGGAAGCACGTTCCTGGCCCGCGACGACCATGGAGCGCTGCGTCTAGATGCCACCGAGGTGGCTGTCGAGGTCAAGGGCAAGCAGCTTCTCGAACCGAGCTCCCTTTCGATCGCCCCCGGCGAGCTGGTCGCGATCATCGGCGAGAGCGGGGCGGGCAAGACGACTTTGCTGAAGACGCTTGGCGGGGTGACGTCTCCCAGCGCAGGCCGGGTAACTCTCAACGGGGAGGACCTGGCGGCCCACCTGACCGACGTCGGTTACGTGCCGCAGGACGACATCGTCCACCGCCTGCTGACGGTTCGGGAAGCGCTGGGCTATGCGGCGAGGTTGCGGCTTCCCCAGGACGTCGCCGACGAAGAGATCGAAGCCGCGGTCGACCGGGTCCTGGGCGAGCTCTCGCTCGAGGGGCAGGCCGAGACGCGGGTCGGCTCGCTCTCCGGCGGTCAGCGCAAGCGCACCAGCGTCGGAACCGAGATGCTGAGCCGCCCCAGCGCCCTCTTCCTGGACGAGCCCACCACCGGCATGGACCCAGGCCTCGAGACCCAGATGATGGAGCTGTTTCGCGAGCTGTCCCGCCGCGGGCGGGCGGTCGCGCTGGTCACCCACGCCACCAAGAACCTCTCCCTGTGCGACCGCGTCGTCGTGATGGGGCGCGGCGGGGTGCTCACCTTCGACGGTCCGCCGGATGACGCTTCACGTTTCTTTGGGGTGGATGACTACGACGGCATCTACACGGCGCTCCCGACCAAGAGCCCGAGCGAGTGGCGGAGGCTTCATCAAGCCGAGGCAGGCGAGCGACCCGGGCCGGCGGCGAGCCAAGCGGGCCAGGCTCGCGCCCACTCCCGGCTGCTGCCGCAGCTGAGCCTGCTGATCAGCCGCTACATCAAGCTCCTCCTCCGCGACCGCCGCAATCTGCTGCTGCTGCTTGGTCAGCCGCCGGTTCTGGCGCTGTTCGGGGTGGCGCTGTTTCAGAGCGGCCTCTTCGATCAGCCGGGAGGCAGCCCCGGCGACGCCGTGAACATGCTCTTTCTGATGGCGATCACCGTGATCTGGCTGGGCGCCATCGACGCCGCCCCGGAGCTGGTCAAGGAGCGCAGCGTGATGGAGCGCGAGGCGGCGGTCGGCGCCCGGCTCGGCGCGTACCTGTCCTCGAAGCTGGTGGTCCTGTTCGGGCTCGCCGCCCTGCAGGCGATTCTCTACTCGGGCGTGCTGCTCGCCTTCAGGCCGCTCGACGCGTCGGTCGCCACCTACCTGACGGTGATCGGCTTGCTGATCGCAACCAGCTTCACGGCGGTCTGCATGGGGCTGCTGGTCTCCGCCGCGGTGACCACCCAGGCGCAGGCTACGAGCCTGATACCTCTCGCGGTGATCCCGCAGCTGCTCTTCTCCGGGGCGATTGTTCCGGTGGAACGGATGACCGGAGTCGCGCGCTTGATCGCGGACCTGACCTTTGGCCGGTGGGCTCTCGCCGCCCTCGGCACCGCCGTCGACATGAATGCGCGGTTCGCCGCCGACCCGGAGTTCGCGAAGATCAATCGCTTCGGGACCGACTTCTTCGACCTCTCCGCCGGCGAGGGGTTCGTCATTCTCGGAGCCTTCCTGATCGCCTTTCTCGCGGGCACCGCCTTGCTGCTGCGCCGGCAGCTCAGCATCTGATTGAGCCTGCGGATCAGTGCGCCTGGCGCTCCGCCTCGGAAATCGCCGCTACGGCGAGATCCGAGAACAGCGCAGCTTTCTGAAGGTCGGCTGGGCCGTAGGGCTTCCCGTCGCGCCGATCGAGGACCGAGAGGGCACCCAGAGTCTGTTCGCCGCGCCGCATGGGAGAGACGAGCATTGTGTGGGGAACGTACCCGGTCTTCTGCGCGGCCGCCTGGGCAAAGCGGGGGTCGCTGCGACAGTCCGGGATCGCCTCACCGGACCCGGAGGCGACCACCGCGCCCGCCAGGCCCTCACGGGGCGGCAGGCGAACCCCGACGATGTCCTCGGCGCCCGCTCCCCAGGAGGCCTCGAAGACGAGCTCCCCGGTCACACGGTCGACCAGCGCGATCGACGCGGCCGTCCCCTCGAACACCCCCGCAGTCGTCCGGACGATCGCCTCAAGCAGCGCGGTGGGGACCCTGGAGTGAGTGACGCTGATCGCCAGCGAGCGGCCTTCATCGCCGGTGAGCGGGACTCCGAGCCCGGCGGCCAGCGCGTCCACCGATGCCAGCCGCCGCTCGGGGCGGATCTGAAGCGCGGAGCGCAGGGTTCGCTCGATCTCGGGGGAGACTCCCTCGATGGTCTCGGCCAAGGGTGTGGGGTCGTCGTATTGCGGCGGCCTTCCCGCCAGCAGTGCCCACGTCGTTGCGGCAAGGCCGTATACGTCGCTGCGCGGTGAGAGCTCCTCTCCAACCAGCACTTCCGGAGCCATGTAGAGGGGGGTGCCCAGAGCCCGGGTTCCGCCCTCACCGGGCGGCACCTGCTCGCGGGCGATGCCGAAGTCGACCAGTACCACGCCGTCCACGCCGCAGATCAGGTTGTGCGGCTTGACGTCGCGGTGAACCACACCCTGCTCGTGGACGTATCGAAGAGCCTCCCCGGCCTGGCGAGCGTGCTCCAGCGCCTCGCTCACCGGCAGACCGGGCTCCCCCCGGTCACGGAGGGTCAGGTTCAAATCGGGTCCCTCGATCAGGGCCATCACAAGGAGTTGGGCGCCCCCGTCGCTCAGATGCTCGACGACCCGGACGACCCGTGGATGGTCGAGGCGGGTCAGCAGACGGCCCTCGATCTCGAAGCGGGCCGCCTGGGAGGGGTCGACGAGGTGCTTTATCGCCACCGCGCCCCCATCGTCGGCACGGGCTTGGTACACCGCGCCCATGGCTCCCTCCGAGAGGCGTCGCTCGATCACATAGCGGCCGGCCACCGACTGGCCGGCGGGAAGCTCTTCGCTCATCTCCGACACGTCACGACCGTAGAGGAACCAGGTCCGCGGGAGGGGGGCGGGGTCGCTGCGTGGCCCCATGCATCGGCGGTGAGGCGCCCTCGGCCTGCCCCATCCGGATGTGCAATGCTGGCCCGCGAGGTCCTATGGGAGAGCAAGGGAATCGGGGCGTTCAGGGGGTCGCCGCCACGACGACCGCCGTGACCGTGACCGCCGGCGCCGACCCGCTTGCCGAGGCGCCCGTGTTCGCGCGCCTCGATCCCGCCTTACGCACGGCGCTGGTCGACGGTGGGCGGGTTGTGCAGGTCGCTGCCGGGGAGCGCCTGTTCGCCCAGGGTGACCCGCCAGACGCAATGTTCGTCGTGCTCACCGGGCGACTCGTGGCGGTCGACGACGGCTCCGGCGAGCCGATCCGGGCGATCGGACGCGGTCAGGTGGTCGGCGAGCTTGCGGTGCTCACCGGCGAATCGCGATCCGCGACGGTTCGCGCTCACCGCGACAGCAGGCTGCTCGAGGTCCCTAAGCAGCGGGTCGAGGATCTGCTCGCCGGACAGCCGGGGTTCGCGCTCGGCCTGTTGGTAGCGATGGGAGCCCAGCTCCGTGAGAGCCGGGCCACCCAGCCGACCCGCGCGGCGCTCCCTTCGACAGTCGCGCTCGTCGCGGCGGGCCCCGGCGCGCCGCTCTCGGCCACGGCGGAAGCGCTGCTCGCGGGCATGGCAGAAGGACGGCGGGCCGCGCTGCTCGAGCGCCCCGTCGACGGCGACCCCGCGGCCGCGGCCGAAACGCTGGACCGCCTCGAGCGCGATCACGACCAGGTGCTGCTCGCCGCCGGCGAGGGAGACGCGGCGTGGTCGCAGTTCTGCCTGCGCCAGGCGGATCGGGCAATCGCGCTGGCCGGCGACCCCGCTGGCCCCCCCGAGGCGCCGCTGCCTGCGGGCCTGCGCGGCGCCTACCTTCTCGCCGGGACCGTGGCACCCAGCGACGCTCAGCTCGCCCGCTGGCGGCAGGTCATCGACCCCTGCGGGGCGGTCGCCGCCCCCGGCGTGAGCCTCGAGGCCCGCGCGGGGGCCCTCGCCCGGCGTCTTACCGGTCGATCGGTGGGGGTAGTGCTTTCCGGCGGCGGCGCGCGCGGCTTCGCCCATATCGG
>JBBRHQ010000006.1:0-23128 GCA_038222365.1 Solirubrobacterales bacterium | reverse complement strand
CGGGTGACAGGTCACAGGACCTGTCCGTGACCCGTGACCAGTGACCACTGCCCCGCTCACATTCAAGCCTGCCCTGGTCGACGAGATGATCGCCCACGCCCGCTCCGACGATCCCGACGAGTGCTGCGGGATGGTCGGCGGACGCGACGGCGTCCCGGCCACGGTCTACCGGGCGACCAACGCCGAAGCGAGCCCGCTGCGCTACTCGATCGCCCCCGACGAGCAGTTCCGGCTGATGCGCGAGATCGAGGACGCCGGCGAGGAGCTGGTCGCGATCTACCACTCGCACACGAAGTCAGCCGCCTATCCCTCCCAGACCGACGTCAACCTCGCCGGCTGGCCCGACGCGGTCTACGTGATCGTCTCGCTCTCCGATCCCGAGAGCCCCGACGTCCGCGGCTTCTGGATCCGCGACGGCGAGATCAGCGATGCCGAGCTCCTGGTCGGCGGCTAGCGGCGGCGGGCCGCTGGTCTGCCCGCGCTGCGCGATCTCCTACCCGCTTTCGGAGCGGTTCTGCCCGAACTGCGAGATGCCGCTGGTCTACGCCGGGACCGCGGGCGAGGGTCCGGTGACCGAGACCCACGAGCGCCTGCGCAAGATCAAGCCCCAGTACACGCGGGGGGAGCCGGTCAAGGTCGGGTTCGCGCGAAACCAGGCCGAGGCGGAGCTGATCCAGGGATTCCTGCTCGAGGAGGGGATCCCCAGCTTCCTGAAGCGAAGCCCGGGATTCGACGTGCCCGACTTCCTCGCCGCCGGGCCGCGCGACGTGCTCGTCCCCGAGACCGGCGCCGCGACTGCCCCCGAGCTGCTCGCGGGGACCGAGGTCGACTCGGATCCCCGCGAGGCCGAGCGGATCGCCGCGGGCCCAAGCCCGGCCCGCCTCGCCGCCTGGATCCTGCTGGCGCTGATCCTCGCCGCGGCGATCGTCGGCGTCCTCTACCGGCTCAGCTGAAGCGGCGCCGGGCCCTGACGCTAGCCCCCCCGGTCGAATGGACGATTTCAGCAGCTAGGGAGAGGATTTCGTCCACTCGACGCCGCGTCGCCCCCGCTCGGGCCGCGCAACGAGGACGGGCCGCCCGGGTGGGCGGCCCGTCCTTACCGACAGCCGAGGGCGTCCGTTAGGAAGCGACCTCAGCCAAGGCTGGGGCGCATCTGGCGCAGGCGGCGGACCCGCTCCTCGATCGGGGGGTGGGTCGAGAAGAGGCCGGCCAGGCCCTTGCTCGCAAACGGCTTGACGATGTAGAGCGGCTCGGCCGCCTGGTTGACCTTCATCGGCATCGCCTTCGCCCCCTCTTCGAGGCGCAGCAGGGCGCTGGCCAGCGACTCGGGGTTACCGCAGATCTCGGCGCCGCCGGCGTCGGCGGCGAACTCGCGCTGCCGCGAGATCGAGAGCTGGATGATCGTCGCCGCGATCGGCGCCAGCAGGACCAGCGCCAGCGAGGCCAGCAGCCCGACCGGCGACTCGTCGTCGCCGCCAAACCAAAGCAGCGCGTAGCCGAGATAGGTGATGCAGGCGCCGATCGTCGCCGCCACCGACTGGATCAGGATGTCGCGGTGCTTGACGTGGGCCAGCTCGTGGGCGAGCACCCCGCGCAGCTCGTCTTCGGAGAGCAGCTGGGTGATCCCGCGGGTCACCGCAACCGCCGAGTGCTTCGGGCTGCGGCCGGTGGCGAAGGCGTTGGGCTGGTCCTGGGGGATCATGTAGAGGCGCGGCATCGGCAGGGCCGCCCGCGTGGTCAGCTCGCGGACGATCTGGTAGAGCCGCGGCGCCTCGGACTCATCGATCGGCTTCGCACCGCTCATCTTCAACGCCAGCTTGTCGCTGAAGAAGTAGGAGCCGAAGTTCATCAGGACGGCGAGTCCGAGGAAGAGCAGCGCCGTCTGCGAACCGCCGATCGCGAAGCCGATTGCGACCAGCAGGCCCGAGAGGGTCGCCAGCAGGATCGTCGTCCGCAGTGTTGCGCCGAAGGTTGATTGCTTGGTGGTGGTCATCGGTGTCTCCTGGTCCTGCTTCCGAAAGCGTTGATAGTCATTGATGTCGACCGACATTGTGGCCCGGGGGCCGGGCGAAGACCATAGGTGGAGCCCCCTAGAGGGGCCCCCGGCGCCCCCCAGGCCGCCCCGCGGGGCGAGTCGCGCCTTACGCTTGGCGGGTGCGAAGCCGAGCCCTCTTCACCCAGGTGATCGTGCTCAACGCGGCCCTCGTCTGCCTCGCCGCACTGCTCGCCGCGATCCTCGCCGGGCTGGAGCTCTCGGACGCCACAAAGGTGGCGCTGGTGGTCGGCACGGCCGCCGGCCTCAGCCTGATCGTCAACCTGGCGCTGCTGCGAGCACGCTTCGCGCCGCTCGAGCACCTGATCGAGGAGATGGAGAAGGTCGACCTAAGCCGCCCCGGTTCGAACCTGCCGCCCTCGATCGACGGCAGGGGCGAGACTGAGGAGGTCGAGCGAATCGAGCTGGCTTTCATCCGGATGATGCGGCGGCTGGAGGCCGAGCGCCGCCGCGCCGGCAGCGCCGCCCTCCGCGCTCAGGAGGAGGAGCGCGCCAGGATCGCCCGCGACCTCCACGACGAGGTCAACCAGTCGCTGACCGGCGTCCTGCTGCGTCTCGAAGCTGCCCGCGAGATGGCACCGCCGCAGCTCGAGGCCGAGCTCTCCGAGACCAAGTCGCTCGCCAACCAGGCGATGGAGGAGCTGCTCTCCCTGGCCCGCCAGCTGCGCCCGACGGCGCTCGACGACCTCGGCCTGAAGGCGGCGATCGCCGGCCAGGTCGACCAGCTCGCAAGCGCCGAGATCGGTGCCTCGCTGCGGGCCGAGGGCGACTTCTCAGACCTGCCCGACGACGTCCAGCTGGTCGTCTATCGCGTCGCCCAGGAGGCGCTCTCCAACGCCGCCCGCCACAGCGGCGCCTCGCGGGCCGAGGTAATCCTGCGCCGGGCTGGCCCGCGAGTCGAGCTGGAGGTCACCGACGACGGCGCCGGCTTCGCCTTCTCCGAGGCCGAGGGAGGACTCGGCCTTCCGGGCATGCGAGAGCGGGCGCTGCTGGTCGGGGGCGAGGTGATGATCGAGTCGGGGCCGGGGGGCGGCACCACGGTGCGGCTGACCGTCTAGGGCGCGGCGGCCTCAGGGCGGCGGCGGAAGGCTCTCGCAGGCGTCCTCGGAGAGCGAGAGCAGGACCCCTTTCTCGCCGATCTGGGCGATCACGTCGGCGGCGGCGAAGCGGTGATGCCCGACCCCGAGGCGGGGCGCGATCGCGATCCCCTCGAAGATGTCCTGCTCGACCGCGGCGACCACCTCGGCCACCTTCCCGACCTGCTCACCGCCGGAGGCATAGACCGCGATGCCCTCCGTGAGGGTCAAATAAGAGGCGGGCTCGCCCAGCTCCATGCTGCGAGCATAAGGGGATGCGCGTTCTGATCGCCGATGACCACGGGATCGTCCGCTCCGGCCTGCGCCTGCTGCTGGAGCGCCAGGGCGACATTGAGGTGATCGGCGAGGCGGCCGACGGCGCCGAGGCCCGCGAGCTGGCGGTCCGCGAGCGGCCCGACCTGGCGATCCTCGACGTGCGGATGCCGAAGCTGACCGGGCTCCAGGCGACCCGGGAGATCAAGCAGCAGGCTCCCGACGTGGCCGTCCTGATCCTCTCGATGCACGACGACGAGCGCTACCTGTTCGAGGCGCTGAGGGCCGGCGCGGCCGGATACGTGCTGAAGACGCAGGCCGACACCGACCTGCTCGACGCCGTGCGGGCGGTCGAGCGGGGGGAGCCCTTCCTCACCCCGGAGGCCCAGCGGGCGGTGATCAAGGAGATGCTCGAGCACGGCCCCGACGGCGCCGATCAGCTCACTCCCCGCGAGGAGGAGATCGTCAAGCTGGTCGCCGAGGCGAACACAACCCGCCAGATCGCCGAGATCCTCCACCTCTCCGAGAAGACGGTCGAGAACCACCGCGCCAACGCGATGCGCAAGCTGGGGATGCGCGACCGGGTCGAACTGGTCCGCTACGCGATCCGCAAGGGACTGATCGATCCGTGAGCGAGCGGGTCGAGGTCGCCGACGGCCGGGAGGTGCTGGTCCGGACGATCTCCCCGGACGACAAGACAAAGCTCTCGGCCGCCTTTGAACGGCTCAGCCCCGAGTCGCGCTACCGCCGCTTCTTCGCCCCCCTTGAACGGCTCAGCACCCGCGACCTGATCTACCTGACCGAGCTGGACCACCATGACCACGAAGCGCTGGTCGCGGTCGAGCCGGACAGCGAATGGATCGTCGGAGTCGCCCGCTATGTCCGCGCCGAGGACCCCGCCGAGGCCGAGGTGGCGGTCGTTGTCGCCGATCCTTGGCAGGGACTTGGGGTCGGCTCGGCGCTGCTCGAGCGCCTGGTGGAGCGCGCCCGCGCGGAGGGCGTCGTCCAGTTCGTCGCGATCGCCCTCAGCGAGAACGAAGAGGCGCTGGAGATGTTCCGCAACCTTGCCCCGGACGGGTCATGGATCCGCCGCGCCGGCTTCGGGCAGAGCGAGATGCTGATCGAGCTGCCGGATGCAGGCGGGCTCGCCGGCTCGCGGCTCGGGCGGGTGCTCAGCACGGTGGCGCGCGAGGGCCCCAGGATCAACCCCTGGAGCGTCCTTCGGCGGGCGATCCGCAGGCGGCCGACCGAGGAGATGAAGCTCCCGGAGGGATAACCGACCGTTTCGCTAGGATTTATGGCGATGCTGTTCTCGACCAAAGCCGAGTACGGAGTGCGTCTGATGGTCGAGCTGGGGCGCCAGCCCGGATCCGAGCCGATCTCGCTGAGCGCCGTGGCCGAAGCGGAGCGCCTGCCCCTCTCCTACCTCGAGCACCTGGTCGCGAAGCTGCGAAATGCCGGCCTGGTCACCTCGACCCGCGGTGCCCACGGGGGCTACCGGCTGGCCAAGCCCGCCTCGGAGATCACCATGGACGAGGTGGTCGAGGCGCTGGAGGGCCAGATCGCCCCGATGGAGTGCTTTGACGAGCTCCCCGAGGGCAAGGTGCTGTGCTCCCACGAGAGCGACGGCGATCACGCCTGCGCGACGAAGCTTCTGTGGACGAGGGTCCAGGGCGGCGTCAATCGGGCCCTGGCGAGGACGACGCTGGCCGAGCTGGTCGAGTTCGGCACCCCCGCCGCCCGCGCCGAAGAGCCGGTCGGCAGCGCCGCCTAGCACCCACCACCCACCCACCCACCCCACCCACCCTGACCACGGAGACGAATGGCTGACCTGGAGATAAGAGACCTGCACGTGAGCGTCGAGGAGAGGGAGATCCTCCGCGGCCTCGACCTCGACGTGGAGAAGGGCAAGGTGCACGCGCTGATGGGGCCCAACGGGTCGGGGAAGTCCACCCTCGCCAACGCGATCATGGGCCACCCCGCGCTCGAGGTCGGAAAGGGCACGATCACCTTCAAGGGCGAGGACATCACCGCCTCCGACCCCGACGAGCGCTCGCGCGCCGGGCTGTTCATGGCCTTCCAGTACCCGGTGGCGATCCCCGGCGTGTCGGTGAGCAAGTACCTGCGGATGATCGTCAACGCCCGCCGCGAGGCGCGGGGAGAGGACCCGATCAAGATCAAGGAGTTCGCGAGGCTCGCCCAGGAGGCGATGGAGCTTGCCAACATCCCCAGGGACTTCTCCAGCCGCTACCTCAACGACGGCTTCTCCGGCGGCGAGAAAAAGCGGATGGAGATCCTCCAACTGGCCCTGCTGCACCCAGAGATCGCCGTCCTCGACGAGACCGATTCGGGCCTCGACATCGATGCCCTGCGGACCGTCGCCGATGGGGTCAACCACTTCACCGGGCCCGAGATGGGAGTGCTGATCATCACCCACTACCAGCGCATCCTGCATCTGGTCGAGCCGGACTTCGTCCACGTCATGTTCGAGGGCAGGATCGTCAAGGAGGGCGGCCCCGAGCTGGTCTCCGAGCTCGAGGAGCGCGGCTACGGCTGGATCAAGGAGGAGGTCGAGGCGGCGGCCTGAGCGGCCGCCTCTCAGCCCCATGGAGCCGGCGGCGACGGAAACCCCGACGGCCCCCGCGGCGTTCGGAGTCGAGAAGATCCGAGCCTCCTTCCCGGCGCTGACGCGAACCGTCCACGGCCACCCGCTCGCCTATCTCGACAGCGGCGCCAGCGCCCAGCGGGTGCTCGCCTCGATCCAGGCGGTGGACCGCTACGAGCGCCGCCACCACTCAAACGTCCACCGCGGCTCCCACACCCTCTCCGCCGAGGCGACCGCAGCCTACGAGGGGGCTAGGGCGACCGTTGCCGACCACGTCGGCGCCACCGATCGGCGCGAGATCGTCTTCGTCCGCAACGCGACCGAGGCGATCAACCTAGTGGCGCGCGCCTGGGGCGCCGCGAACGTCGGCGAGGGCGACCGGATCCTGCTGACCGAGATGGAGCACCACTCCAACGTCATCCCCTGGCAGCAGCTGGCGGAGCGAAGCGGCGCCGAGATCGACTGGGCGCCCCTCGGCGAAGGCGGCCTGCTCGACCTGGAGGCATACGCGACGCTGCTCGAGCGGCGTCCGAAGCTGGTCGCCGTGGCCCACGTCTCCAACGTGCTGGGGACGGAGAACCCGATCGCCGAGATCGCCCGCCTCGCCCACGACGCCGGCGCCGCCGTCCTCGCCGACGGCGCCCAGGCGGCGCCGAAGCTGCCGCTCGACCTGGCGGCGCTCGGCGTCGACTTCTACGCGCTCACCGGCCACAAGCTCTACGGACCGACCGGGATCGGGGCGCTCTGGGGGCGGCTGGAGCTGCTCGAGGCGATGCCGCCGTTCCTCGGCGGAGGATCGATGATCCGCAAGGTCACCAAGTCGGGGACGACCTATGCGGACCCGCCGGCGCGCTTCGAGGCGGGGACGCCGGCGATCGCCCAGGCGATCGGGATGGCTTCGGCGCTGCGCTGGCTCGACGGCCTCGGCATGGAGGCGGTGCTCGCCCACGAGCGCGAGATCGCCGACTACGCCCTGGAGCGGGTCGCCACGGTTCCAGGCCTGCAGGTCTTCGGCCCGCCCCGATCGGCCGAGCGGACTGGCCCGGTCTCCTTCGACATCGAGGGAGTCCACCCCCACGACGTCGCCGAGATCCTCGACCGCCACGGGATCGCGGTGCGCGCCGGGCACCACTGTGCCCAGCCGCTGATGGACCGTCTCGGAGTCGCCGCGACCACCCGCGCCTCCTTCGCCGTTCACACGACCCGCGAAGAGATCGACCGCCTGGTCGAGGGCCTGCTCGACGCCCGCCGCGTCTTCGAGCTCTGACCCCGCCGCGTACGCTTTGACGCATGGACGAGCTCTACCGCGACCAGATCCTCGAGCACTACAAACGGCCCCACAACTTCGGCCGGCTCGAGCACCCCGACCTCCACTTCGAGGACACCAACCCGTTCTGCGGAGACGAACAGCACGTGACCATCCGTCTCGATCCCCAGGGAAAGGTGGCGGAGGTCGCCTTCGACGGCAAAGGGTGCGCGATCTCGACCGCGGCGACCTCGCTGCTGACCGACGAGCTCGCCGGGATGAGCAGGGAGGAGATCCTCCACCTGCCGAAGGAGTTCGTCCTCGAGCTGCTCGGGATCGAGATCTCCGCGACGCGGATGAAGTGCGCCCTGCTCGGGCTGAAGGTGCTGAAGGGCGCCAGCCTCGGGCAGAGCGCCGACTGGGAGGACGAGGGCGAGCGGGGAGATCCGGCCGAGGCCGGTCTCGACCTCTCCTAGTTCGGGTGGTATCCGGGCAGGGTGAATGCAATCCTGGCGCCGCCCAGCGACGACTCTGAGGCGACGATGGCGCCCCCGTGCGCCTCGACGATCGCTTTGGCGATCGCCAACCCCAGCCCGCTGCCGCCGGAACGGCGCGAGCGCGAGGCGTCTGCCCGGTGAAAGCGGTCGAAGACCCGCTGGCGCTGTGCGGCCGGGATACCGGGACCGTCGTCGTCGACGGCGACTTCGACGCCTCCCCCCAGGCCTCCGGCGCTGACCCTCACCCGGCCGCCCGGGCCGGCGTGCTCGACCGCGTTGACAATCAGGTTTCGGATCACCTGCGCGATCTTGTCGGAGTCGGCATCGACCGTCCCGCCCGGCACTCCACCTAGCTCGACCCCCGATCCGGCAACTGCGACCAAGTCTTCCAGGAACGGCGCCACCAGGATTATCTCCTTCGCCATCCCAGCTTCCTCGTCGATCCGAGCCAGGACCAGGAGGTCGCCGACAAGGCGATCCATGCGATCGATTTCCCGGCTCACGATGCGCTCGGTCTCGCGCACCCGCTGCGGCGAGGGATCGGGCTCACCGGCGAGCACCTCGAGCTGGCCGCGTATGGCGGTCAGCGGGGTGCGCAGCTCATGCGAGGCATCGGAGACGAAGCCGCGCTGGCGGGTGAAAGCGTCCTCGAGCCGATCGAGCATGCGATCGAAGGACTCTGCCAGGGTGCGAACCTCGTCCCGCGGCCCGTCGCCCCCAATGCGCTGGTCCAGGCCGCCCGCGTCCACCTCAGTCGCGATCCGGGCCATCCGCCGCAACGGCGCCGCGGTACGGGCGGCGAGCAGGTAGCCGGCGAGCAGCGCCGCGGCAAGGGTGAGGGCGCCGACCAGGAGGAAGGTGCGGGAGACCTCGGACTGGGCCCGCTCGACCGATTCCAGCGGCTCTCCCGCCCGGATCACAGCCAGTTGCTCCCCGCCCGGCCCGGGTAGGCGCGTGGTCAGCACCCGGACCCGGCCGACATCGAGGAAATCAATGTCCGAGTACCCACCGGGGGCGGTGCGCAGCGCGGCGGCCTGCCGTCGCTCCTCGCTGTCGGCACTCCCTCGCTCGTCGGGCTCGGTGTGAGGGTGCAGCAGCTCCGGCTGGTTGGTGACGATCCCCGCCCCGGGGACGGTGATCACCAGCAGGCTCGCCGGGGCGCCAAAGGTCTGGGCGCCGACGAAGGTACGGGCGGCCGCCGCGACCTTCGCGGGCTCCGGCGGGGCCGCGGTCAACCTCGCGCTCAGGGCTTCCGTTTGGCCACGCAGATCGCGGTCTATGCGCGAGCGCAGCTCCGAGCCGGTGGCGCGGTAGACGGCGACGAAGCTCACGCCGAGAGCGGCGACGAGGATCGCCGCGATCGAGGCCGCGAGGCGGCCCCGGAGGCCGAAGCGGGTGGGCGGCAAGCGGCTCAAGGCAGGGCGAGCCGGTAGCCGACCGAGCGAATCGTCTCGATCGGCGCCCGCTCGCCGGTCGCCCCGAGACGCCGCCGCAGATACCCAATGTAGACCTGGACTACATTGGTCCCGGGATCGTGGTCGTATCCCCAGACGGCGGCGAGGATCCGCTCGCGGGTGAGGACCTCACCGGGGTGACGCATCAGGTAGGCGAGCAGGTCGCACTCCTTGGCCGAGAGGCGGATCGTCTCACCCGAGCGCTCGGCTGTGCGCCGGACCAGGTCGAGCTCGATTCCCGCCGCCCGCAACCGAGCCGACTCCGCCGCATCCGGTTTGCGCAGATGGGCCCGTACCCTCGCCTCCAGCTCTTCAAAGGAGAACGGCTTGGTGACGTAGTCGGTGGCGCCGCGGTCGAGGCCGTATACCCGGTCCTCGACCTGGATGCGAGCGGTCAGGAGGATCACCGGCAGGCTGGGATCGGCACGGCGTATCGCCTCCAGTACCTGGAGCCCGTCGCGGCCCGGGAGCATGAGATCGAGGATCACCAGGTCTGAGGTCCCTTCGAGCGCGAGCCGCTCGCCCTCGACCCCGTCCGCTGCCAGGAGAACCTCGTAACCCTCGGCCTCGAGACCGCGGCGAATGAAATCCGCGATCGCGGACTCGTCCTCGACGATCAGGATCCGCACCGCGCCGATCCTAGAGCGAACCCGCGCAGCGATCGCGACAGCCGCGAACGCCTAAGAGGACTCTCACCGAAGACAGCCGCGAACGCCTAAGAGGACTCTCACCGAATCCTTATCGCCCGCTTCGGTTGCTTCGCAATCCTGGGCCCCATGGATCAGAGACGAGTGGATGAGCGTCGCGAGGCCGCCAGGCAGAAGCTCGAACGCACCCGGGAGCGCGCCGGCCGTGCGCGGAGGCGTGCCCTCGCCTTGCCGATAGCGCTTTTCGGGATCCTCTGGGTCGCGGTCTTCGCCCAGATGGCAACCGGCAACGACCCCGCGCTGAGCAACAACTCCATTACGGCCGCGACGGCCAAGTCGAGCAAAGCGGACCGCAAGACGGCCGCGAGGAGCGGCAATGTGGCGTCACAGCCACAGCAGCGCCAGCCAGCGACCGAGCTTGCCTACGACCCCGTCACCGGGATGTATGTCCGGGTCCCGGCTTCGTCGCAGGCGACGACGCCGGCTCCTGCCCCAGCGCCCGCCCCGGTGATCACCTCGCAGTCGTGAGGGAGTCCGAGTCGAGCCAGAGCTTCGAATGCTTCGGGGGCACCGCGACGGTGATCGTCGGAGGCGGTCCGGACCCGGGCGAGGCCGTCACGGTCGCCCGAATGCGGCTGCTCCAGGGACATCTGCTGCTCTCGCGCTTCCTCCCGGCAAGCGAGCTTTCGCGACTCAATGAGGAGCCTGCTGCGACGGCGCCGGCGACCCCGCTGATGCGCCACTTCGTCGCCGCGGCTGCCGAGGCGGGCGAGCGCAGTCGCGGCCTCGTCGACGCCACGCTGCTCGACCAGATCGAGGCGGCGGGATACAGGCGCTCGCTGGAGCGAAGCGCCGGTTCGATCTCCCTGCGGGAGGCGCTCGCGGGCGCGCCGCGACGGCGCCCGGCCACGCCGAGCGCCTCCCGGGAGTGGCGCCGGCTGCGGGTCGACGACGCCGCGGGCACCGTGACCAGGCCTCCGGGGCTTCGCCTCGACAGCGGCGGGGTCGCCAAGGGCCTGCTCGCCGATCTGGTTGCTGCCGGGCTGCGGGAGCGTCCTCAATACGTCGTTGACTGCTGCGGCGATCTGTGCATCGGGGGCACGGGCAGCGTTCCCCGAACGGTGCTGGTCGAGGGTCCGTTCGGCGAGGGGACGATCCACGAGATCGAGCTTGCCGACGGCGCCGTCGCGACCAGCGGCATCAGCCGGCGAGCCTGGCGCCATCCCGACGGCAGCATCGGCCACCACCTGCTTGACCCCGGAAGCGGCCTCCCCGCCTTCACCGGCCTGGTCCAGGTCACCGCGCTGGCCCCCACCGCCCGGCTGGCCGAGGTACTGGCGAAGACCGCGCTGCTCTCCGGCCCCGAGAAGGCGAGGGAAAGGCTCCCCTTCGGCGGCGTCCTGGTCGACGAGGGGGGCGAGGTCGAGCGACTCCAGTCGAGGGTCGGGCACCTCGGCGCGGTGGCGGAGCGGGTTGCGTGATCGTCGAGCACCACCTCTTCTGGATCACCAGCAGGGCCGCCGGCACGGCCGCTCTGATCAGCGCCAGCATCGCGGTCGTGGTCGGGCTGCTGATCTCCCGCCCCGGTGCCGACCGCTTTCCGCTGCGCGCGGCCCACGAGACGCTCTCTTTGGTGACTCTGGGGTTGATCGCGATCCACGGCGTCTCGCTGCTGGGTGACACCTATCTGAACCCCGGCCTGACCGGGATCATGCTCCCCTTCGGGAACCCCTACCGGCCGCTCTGGACCGGGCTCGGGATCATCGCCGCCTACGGGCTCGGCGCGCTGGGACTCTCCTACTACGCCCGGGCAAGGATCGGGGCATCACGGTGGAAACGGCTGCACCGCTTCACCGCCCTCTTCTGGGTGCTTGGTGTCGCCCACTCGATCGGGACCGGCACCGATGCCGGTGAGCTCTGGTTTCTGGTCGCGACCGGTTGCGCGGTGCTGCCGGCGGCGGTGCTTCTGGGCGGTACCCTGGCCCGCCGCGCCCCCCCGGCACTGGCGCCCGCCCGCCCGCCGCCCGCCGCGCAGGAAACCACCTGACCCTGCCACCCCGCCCGCAGCGGGATGGCCAAACGGCCCTATGTCAGCCGTCTTTGCCGCTCAACGTGCGACGCTCGGGCCGGGCGCCGCCAGGATCAGCCGGCCACGCCGCTCAGGGCGATCACCGCGAAGTGGGCTCCGTGGGGATCCCTCACCACCGCGAAGCGGCCCACCGGCAGGTCCATCGGCCCGAAAGCCAGATCGCCTCCCAGCTCCTTGACCTTCTCCACCGTCGCATCGCAATCGGCGACCGCGAAGTAGACCAGCCAGTGCGCTGGGATTTCGTCCGGCAGGCGGCCGCGGACGTCGAGCATCCCGCCGACCACCGCATCGCCTCCGTCGCGATGCCACTGGTTGTAGGCGCCCCCGTCGGGCATCTTCGTCTCCTCCGCCGACCAGCCGAAGACCGCGCCGTAGAACTCCTTCGCCGCCTCGGGATCGCGCGTGTTGAGCTCGTTCCAGGAGAGCGAGACCGGTTCGTTGACGACGCCGGCCCCGGGAAACGAGCCGGCCTGCCAGACGCCGAAGACGGCGCCGGTCGGGTCGGCGAAGATGGCCATCCGGCCGAGGTCCATCACATCCATCGGCTCGGCCATCACTGTGCCCCCGGCCTCCTTGACCGCGGTTGCGGTCGCCCCGGCGTCGGCGACGGAGACATAGCTCGACCAGGCCGGGGGCTGGCCTTCGGCCATCAGTGGCATCACTCCGGCGACCGGGTTGCCGTCCCGCATCGCCTGGCGGTAGCCACCGGTCGCCTCGGTGTTGGGGCCTTCGGGAATCGACCACCCAAACAGGGCCTCGTAGAAGCTCACCGAAGCGTCGATGTCGGGCGTTCCCAGATCAATCCAGGAAGGGGTGCCGGGCTCGTAGCTGGTCATCTCGGTCATCTGCTCGCTCCTTCGCTCGTGGGGCTCCGACTCTTTCAGATTCCCCCCACCCAGTGGGCCCGAACTCGACCCCGTTGGGGTCCCGCCGGATGCGAGCGCTAAAATCCGACTTCGGAGCTAGGTTTTACGTGACGACAAGCACTACCCACACGGACACAGCCGAAATGAGCAAGATGATCGAAGTCTGCCCGGTGAGCGAGCTCGCCCCCGGCGAGACGCGCCTGGTCGAGGTCGACGGACGGAAGATCGGCGTCTTCAACTGTGCCGGCACCCTGCGGGCGATCGAGGACCGCTGCTCGCACGATGACGGCCCCCTGGCCGAGGGCACCTTCGACGCCGAGGCCTGCACGGTCGAGTGCCCTCGCCACGGCTCGCTCTTCGATCTCGCCACCGGCAGGCCGAAGACGCTTCCCGCCTATGCTCCGGTGCAGACGTTCCCGGTGGCGATCACCGGCGACAACATCACCCTGGAGGTCGATTGAGCCATGGCAACACCCGAAGTCATCGCAGAGCAACAGGAAGTCGCCGGGATCAACGCCGACTACAAGGAGAAGTTCGGCTTCCACGATCCCGAGACCGGCTACGCCTACAAGGCGCCGAAGGGGCTCTCCCGCGAGGTCGTCGAGTCGATCTCGGAATACAAGAACGAGCCCCAGTGGATGCGGGACTTCCGGCTGAAGGCGCTCGAGCACTTCGAGCAACGCCCGACCCCCAAGTGGGGCGGCGACCTCGATCAGATCGACTTCGACGACATCCACTACTTCGTCCGCGCCTCGGATCGCAACAGCCGTGACTGGAGCGAGGTGCCGGAGGACATCAAGAACACCTTCGACCGGCTCGGAATCCCCGAGGCCGAGCGCAAGTTCCTCTCCGGCGTCGGTGCCCAGTACGAGTCGGAGGTCGTCTACCACCAGGTCAACGAGAAGCTCGAGGCCCAGGGCGTGATCTTCACCGACATGGACACCGCCCTGCGCGAGCACGAGGATTTGATCCGCGAACACTGGGCGACGGTGATCCCGCCGAACGACAACAAGCTCGCGGCGCTCAACTCCGCGGTCTGGTCGGGCGGCTCCTTCGTCTACGTCCCCGCCGGGGTCAAGGTCGAGATGCCGCTGCAGGCCTACTTCCGGATCAATACCGAGAACATGGGCCAGTTCGAGCGGACGCTGATCATCGCCGAGGAGGGTGCCGACGTCCACTACATCGAGGGCTGCACGGCTCCCGTCTACTCGACCGACTCGCTGCACTCTGCGGTGGTCGAGATCGTCGCCAAGCCTGGATCGCGGGTGCGCTACACGACCGTTCAGAACTGGTCCCAGAACGTCTTCAACCTGGTGACCAAGCGCGCCATAGCCCAGGAGGGGGCGACGATGGAATGGGTCGACTGCAACCTGGGCTCGAAGCTGACCATGAAGTACCCCTCGATCTACCTCCTCGGCCCCGAGGCCCACGGCGAGCTCCTCTCGATCGCCTTCGCCGGCAACGGCCAGCACCAGGATGCCGGCGGCAAGATCATCCACGCGGCGCCGCGGACCTCCTCCTCGATCTTCTCCAAGTCGATCTCCAAGGACGGCGGCCGCAGCACCTACCGCGGGCTGCTGGAGATCGCCGGCGGCGCCACCGAGGCCCGCTCCAAGGTCGTCTGCGACGCGCTCCTGCTCGACGAGGACTCCCGCTCGGACACCTACCCGACGATCAGGATCGACGAGAACGACGCCGACGTCGGCCACGAGGCGACGGTCTCGAAGATCGGCGACGAGCAGCTTTTCTACCTGCAGAGCCGCGGCCTCGATGAGGAGGAAGCCTCGAAGATGATCGTCAACGGCTTCATCGAGCCGGTGACCAAGGAGCTGCCGATGGAGTACGCGGTCGAGCTCAACCGGCTGATCGAGCTGCAGATGGAGGGCAGCATTGGTTAGCGCCGCGGCGACCGAACCGGCTTGGCTTCAGGAGAGGCGCCGTAGAGGCGCCTCTCTCTCCGAGGAGCTGCCGCTGCCGGACCCCAAGGCGAAGGGGTGGGAGTTCACCGATCTGCGGGAGCTGGAGATCGAGAGCTTCGCGCCGGCATCGGGCACCGGGCACCAGGCATCGGAGGTCAGCGACGACGGCGTGGTGGTGAGCTCCTTGCGAGAAGCGCTGGAGACGCATGGGGAGCTGCTCCACCGGCGGCTGGGCTCGCTGGTCGCGATCGAGGATCCCTTCGTCGCCCGAAATGACGCCGCCTGGAGTGATGGCGTGCTGATCCACGTGCCGGCGGGCGTCCGGGTCGAAGAGCCGATCAGGGTCGAGCTCGGCCTCACGGAGCCGGGCTCGGCGCTCAGCTGGAGGACTTTGATCGTGCTCGAACCGGGAGCCGAGGCTGAGGTCTGGGAGCAACACGACTCGCCAGACGACTCCACCGAGGGGCTGCTGAACTCGGTGGTCGAGATCGCGGTCGGGGAGGGCGCGGCGCTGCGCTACGTCTCCAGCCAGGACATCTCGGAGTCCGCCTGGATCTTCGCCACCCAGAGGGCCGAGGTCGAGCGCGACGGACGGCTCGACTGGACCGCGCTCGGGTTCGGCTCGGCCCGCGGCAAGGTGCGGATGGAGACCAAGCTGGCCGGGCCCGGGTCCGAGGCACGGGTGACCGGCGGCTACGCCGGCGGCGCGGGCCAGCACCTCGACTTCGACACCACCCAGGAGCACGCCGCCCCGAACACGACCTCCGACCTCGCCTTCCGGGGCGTCCTCGGCGCCGGCTCGACGGCGGTCTGGCGGGGGATGATCAAGGTCGATCCCGGGGCGCAGCAGACCGACGCCTTCCAGGAGAGCCGCAACCTGCTGCTCTCGACCGAGGCCCACGCCGACGCGATCCCCGGTCTGGAGATCCTCGCCAACGACGTCCGCTGCACCCACGCGGCCGCGATCGCCCAGATCGACCGCGATCAGCTCTTCTACCTGACCTCCCGCGGACTCGACCCCGCCGAGGCGAAGACGCTGATAGTGGAGGGCTTCCTCGAGTCTCTGGTCGAGCGGCTGCCCCAGGGCTCGGTGCGCGAGCAGGTGTCGGCCGCGCTGGAGAAACGGCTGGCAGAGATCCTGGCTCAGTCGGACGACTGATCCGGGTCGCCGTTCCGGCGCTCGGACTCGCGGCGCTCCTCGCGCTCCTTTCGCCGCTCGGCGATCGTCGTCCGGGCGATCGCGAAGACGACGATCGCCACTGGCGGCACGTAGAGCACCCAGATCCAGTGGCCGGCGTGGGCGAGCGGCAGGGGTGCGGCGGCGATCATCCGTTCCCCGAGGAGAGCAGGTAGAGGCCGAAGCAGGTGAAGGCGACCATCACCGCGAGCATCCAGTACTGCGATCGCGACGCCTGCCGGTAGTCGCGCCAGTAGGCGACGGCCCGATCGTGGGCGAGGGTCAGGCCGACGACATGGCCGATCACCAGCGCCCCGACCTGGACGTACCAGATCGCGTTGGCGCTGACGACCGTGTAGTCGACTCCGCCCGACGCGGTGCCGAAGAGATCGGTCGTCGTCGTTCCGAGCGGGTCGGAGAGCAGGTAGGTGAACTGGGCCTGCTCCTGGAAGACGAAGAGGCTGAAGTAGTGGGCGACCAAATAGGCCAAGGCGATCGGGATCAGGGTGTGGGCGAACCCGGTTCGGAGGGTCGCGACCGGGGGCGCTCCCCGCACGGTGCGCATTCCCTGCACCCCGAGCAGGTAGACGAGCGCGATCCCGGCGATGCAGACGATCAGGAAGATCGTGTCCGCTCCTCGCAGCGCCCAGGTCAGGTTCATCCCCCGGTCGGCCAGCCAGTTGAAAGTGTCGAGCAGCGGGATCTTCAGGGCCCCCTCCTGGGCGCCGTCGAAGCTTGTGGTGCCGATCGAGGCAATCACCACCGCGACCGAGCCGGGCACAGCAGCCCATTTCGTCGCGGCGGTTAGCGGGCGCCTCACGCCGAGCCTGTCATCGCGCGCCTCGAAGGCGCCGAGCTGGGAGAACATCCCGAAGTAGACCGAGAAGACCTCCCCGTTCCGACACCACTCCTCGGTGCCGAAGAGGGCCATCATCGCCAGCGTGTAGACGCTGTAGAAGATCGCCGCGACCGCCGCCGCGTGCGGCGAGAGCCCGACCGCGACGCCCCCGCTGGAGCCGTAGATGATCTCCAGCCAGACGACCGCGACCAGCCCGACCGCCGCCGGCCAGCGGCCCAGCCGACGCGGGTAGGGAAGGCGGGTGGCGGGCTGGCCGGCGAGAGCGTGGAAGGCGGCTCCGGCGCAGCGGCCGACCGCACGCCAGGGGTTGAAGGGCTTAAACACATCGCCGAGGAAGACGCTGAAGAGCGGAAAGCCGAGCCAGGCGGTGACGTAGAAGAAGGTGAGGGCGAAGTTGCGGTCGGGCGCCTCGGTCCCGTGCAGGCCGGCGTAGATCCCCACCCCGAGCAGGACGATCCCGAGCAGGCCGCAGACGATCTGCGCCGGGACCCCGAGCAGGGTCCGGGAGACCCCCGCCCCGAGGGGACGCCAACCGTCCTCCTCGAAGCGGGGGCGCCGCCAGCCGACCGAGAGCGCGAAGAAGGAGGCGATCAGGACGATCGACGCCCCCCAGGCGAACAGCCAGGCGGGGACCGGCAGGTCCTGCCTGGCGACCAGGGCGTGGGCCAGCGGCAGCAGGATCACGGGTTGACCGTGAGCTGGATGATCTGCTCCTTGCGGTTCTCGAGCTCAGCCTCGAAGATCCCCTCGATCGTCGCCTTGAAGTCGAAGCTGACCGAGCCCCCGGCCTCGACGTCCTTCATGATGTCGTAGCCGTGGACGTGGACCTCGTCGCTGACGTCGGAGTCCACCCTGAAGCGGACCCGATCGCCCTGGTTGTAGGTCAGATCGGCGATTCCCCCGACCGGCTTTCCGTTCTTGACGACGATCACCGGCTCCGCCGGCTTTGATCCCCCGTTCCCGGCCGAGCCCTTGGCGGTGGTTGTGTCCTGCGCGGTGGTGGCGTCCCCGCCCCCGTCGCCGCCGCTCAACGCGATGAAGAGAATCACGGCGGCGGCGACCAGCACAGCGCCGACGGCCGCCCTTGCGGTGTTCGATTGCATGCTCATCTGCTCCCTTCCTGGGTGGCGTCGCGCAGGCGACGCCAGATTCGGCCACGACCCACCAGGGGCCGGGTCTCACGTTCTACCGTTAGGGCCGCGCGAGAATGGGCGGTGGCCGGCAGGCGATCCCGAAGGCGAGCGGCGTGGCGATCAACGCCACAAGCGCTGGCGGCCGTGGCCGGGAAGAGTTCTCCGCGGCGGCGTGCTTCGTGGGCTCACAGCCTGTATGGCCGGCTACCGCCACCTCGAGCGTCGAGATCCCCCGGTCGAGCAACGCCCCGAGCGCTCCGATCGGAGCGGCGAGCAACAGCGCGGTCCATCCATCATGTCCGAGCACCGCCGCAATGCCATCCGGATGGCCTGCGGAGAGGATCCCCTCCAGTGATTCCTGGCATAGGTAGACGGTTGCGATCGCCACCCCGAAGAGGACGGCGCGACGCCCAAAGGGGTCGCTGCCATGGGCGGCGGCGCCACCGGCCCGGCGGTTCAGCGCGGCGCGCAGCAGCCCTGCCGCGACGGCCGAGAGCAGGAACGCCCCCAGAACAGGCAACGCACCCGCGAGGTAGCCGTGACCCTGGCGCGAGAGCTCGGCTCCGGCCTGGTGCCCGTAGCCGGCCAGGTAGCGCAACTGATGGACGGCGAAGGCGCCGACGGCGATCAGCGCGGCGGTGCGGGCGAGAGATTCAGCTGAGCGTCGGCGCATCGGCCCTGATCCTACGGCGCGGCGATGCTCAGCGCCGCGCCAGGGCCCGCAGCATCGGCCCGCCGCGGGGGCTGCCGAGGCCGGTGAGGTTGTCGTATCCGCGTTTGGTCCGCAGGGTGCCGGCGGGCCCCACGCTGCGCAGCGTCGTCGTGATCCCGCCCGCCTTGTTGATTGTGTTGGTGTAGTCGTTTCGGATCATCGCGACCTTCACCCGGGGCGGCTTGACGTCGTGGATCGTCCGGGTCCGGTAGAGGCGGTAGAGCGCCGGGTTTACGAACCCGTGCGCGAACCCGGCGCGCTGGTCGGCCAGCGCCATGAAACCCGCCATCAGCGGCGAGGAGAGGCTGGTGCCGCCGTAGCGGGCCTCGTCGTAGATCCGTTTCTTGCTGGGCAGCGTCTGGGTCTGACCGACGACGAACCCGGTGGTCGGGTCGCCGAGCATCGAGATGTCCGGCGAGACCCGGCCGCGTCCCCCGTAGCGGGCGGCGAGGTGACGGGGGACGACGCCGCGTTGGTAGCGGGGCTCGGCGAAGAAGCGACTGGTCCCGCCCCCGCCGCCGTAGTAGAAGTCTCCCGGCGGCTTCGGCGTCCAGTGCTTGCCCTGCTTTGTCGCGAGGTACGTCCCCCAGCCAAGCTCGAAGCGGTAGTTGTTGAGCGGCCCCACCGCCAGGGAGGTGCCTCCCACCGAGGTCACCCTTGGGCTCGATCCGGGATAGTCGGGTGAGACGTGCCCGATCGTGTCGCGCTCGTCGCCGTCGTCCCCGGAGGAGAAGTAGATGCCGACGCCCTCGGCCATTCCCTCGGCGAAGATCTGCTCGAACGCCTGCACGCCGACGCCGTACTCGCCGACGCTGCCCCACGAGTTGGTGACGATCCGGGCGGCGCGGTGGTCGACCACCCAGGCCAGGGACTTGGTCAGCCCCGGGCCCGGGTTGGGCGCCCCCACATAGACGACCTTCGCCCCGGGGGCCATCGTGTGCACCGCGTCGAGGTCGAGGGTCTCCTCTCCCCACCAGCCTTGACGCAGATCCGGTGGGCAGTTCTTCTTGCAGTTGCCCGGGACGATCTTCTGGCGCAGCCGCAGCCGCCGCAGCCCGTGGCGGTGGCTGTAGATCCTCAGGTCGCGCCGGATCGTCGGCGAGGCGAAGGCGTCGATCACCGCCACCTTCACGCCGCTGCCGTCGTTGCCGTGGCGGATCGCCCGGCCGACGCCGTAGGCGCCCTGGATCTGCTTGGGAACGTAGCCGCAGGGGAGATAGGGCTGCTTCTGGCCGAAGGCGAAGGGCGCGTTCTTCTTCTTCGCGAACTTCTGACCCCAATAGACCGAGCAGGGCTTGACGATGTTGCGGTAGATCGGCGGCGGCGGGATCCGGGCGGGTTGCTGGTAGCCGCCGTCGAGCCCGATCACGCCGACGATCGGCAGCCCCGACGGGACGCTGACGCCCTCGGCCGGAGCCCTGACCGCGGCACCCGCGTGCCGGTAGAGGCGCAGAGAGGTGCCGAAGGCGCGCTCCACCGCGGCGGTGGAGGCGCGCGCGTCGATCAGCATCCTGCCGGCCGAGGTTCCGGTGACCTCCAGACCGTGCCCGCGCATCCAGGCCCGTACCGCTGAGACCTGGCCCCTGGTCGGGGAGAAGCGCGCCCGGAAGCTGCGCGGCGAGAGATATTCGCCATAGCGCGGGCTCGCCGGGTCCGAGACGGCTCGCCCGACCCGATTGAGCGCCTCAGGATGGCGCCAACCGAGCACGACCGAGAATTCGACCTCGCCTCGCGCCTCGCCCAGCAGGCTCTCCGGGTTGGCCCAGCGCGGCACCGCCCCGCTGATCCTCGCCCTCGAAGAGGCGCGCCCGGCGGCGCCGCCGGGCACCGCGAGCAGCGCTGCCAGGGTGAGGAAGGCTGCCAGGGACGCAGCAACGATCACTTTCGCAAACAGCGCCCGGTCGGCCCGCTCCGCCTTCATCACCTGGAACCTACCCCTATTCCGGCCTGCCGGTTTTCAACGCTGCACCCTCAGAGTCGCGATCGCGATGTGCGAGGCGGCGACGATCACCGGGAACTGACCGACCCTGGTTGCCCGGAAGGAAAGGGTCGCCGCGGAGTCGATCGTCTCGCTGACCCCGTAGCCGGGGATCTCGATCCCCACCGGGGCGTCGGTCTCGATCCGGAAGCGGACCGCCCGGCCCCGCCTGAAGTCGAGTCGTGGCGGCCCGCTCGGCGGCGGTGCCCCGCCGATCACCCTGACCACCGGGACGGGTCTCGGCCTCGGCTTCTTCTTCTCCGTCCCCCCACTCCCCGCCGCCTGCCCCGAGCCATTGTGGGTGGCCCCCTCGTCGATCCGGGGAGCGTCGATCGTCCCCTCGCTGCCGAGGAAGACGAAGGCGATGACCACCGCGACGCCGAGCAGGACTCCGAGGACGATCCCGATCGTTCGGTCAAGCCAGCGGCGCGGGCGCCGGCGGACGATCGGCTGCGGGCGCCCCTGCGGCCCGGCTGCTGCGGAATCGTGCCGGGGCCCCTCCGTCAACTCTCCGGAGCCAGGCCCTTCACGGCTAGACGCCGTCGAGCAGTCGCCAGTTGGCCTCGAACGCGGCCTCGGCGGCGGCGAGAAGACGATCCTCGTCGGCGCCCTCGAGTTGGCGCTCGATCAGCGAGCGACCCTCGGCCGCGTGGCCCACGTCAGCGGTCTCGTGGACCCTGAAGTACTCGTTTCCGGGCCCGTTCCCGATCCCGTAGTGCTCGGCGAGGCCCTCGCGCTTGGTCTTCGAGATCGCCGGCTGGCTGCTCTCGATCGCGTAGAGGCGGACCAGCTGCGGCAGCAGGCCGTCCTCGTCGGTCCACGTCTCGACGCAACCGCGGGTCTCGGCCGTCGGCTCCGCGGCTAGCTCGCCGCCGACCGCGTCGACGAACCCGTCCCAGAGGTCGACGTGCTGGGCCTCCTGATCGGCGTGGCGGCGCAGCTCGGCGCGCTCCACCTCAGGCGCGATCTCGGCGACGCTCGCGCTGAGCCGGGCGACCGCGGCGGCCGCGTGGCGGTACTGGCCCGCGTAGCGCGCCAGCTCCTCGCCGGTCAGCTCTCCGGCGGACCAGCGCTGATAGAACGGATGCTCGAGGACGTTCCACCGCTTGCGGGTCTCCTCGATTCGATCCCAAATAGTGTCGCTCACAGCTTCTCCCCTCTTCGGTGCCGGCAGCGCCATCAGAATAGTGATTCGATCCGGCGGTGCGCCCCCCGCGCCCCGACATCGCCGCACCGGAGCTGCCGCCGTCGACCCGCTGGGTCGGCCCCGGCCGGCCCCCGGCCTCGATGGCGGCATCGAGCGCATCCGGACCGGCGCTGGTCCACTTCTTTGACTTTGCCCAGCTGAACAGCGTCCGGACCCTGCCATACCTGAGCGAGTGGGATCGCCGCTACCGGAAGTTGGGGCTGGCGACGATCGGGGTCCAGGCGCCGCGCTTCGAGTTCGGCGCCGAGGAGGCGCTGGTCGAAGCCGCGATCGAGCGCCTCGGGGTCGGCTTCCCGGTGGCGCTAGACGCCCAGCGCGAGCTATGGCTCGACTACGGCTGCGAGGGGTGGCCCAGCCTCTTCCTCTGGGGCCGCGGCGGGGTGCTGCGGTGGTTCCACTTCGGCGAGGGCGATTATCGGCAGACCGAGGAGGCGATCCAGGAGGAGCTGCGTGAACAGGACGCCCTGCGCCCCCTCCCCGAGCCGATGGCGCCGATCCGCCCGAGCGACGCGCCCGGCGCGGTGGTGATCGCGCCGAGCCCCGAGCGGATCGCCGCCGACGGCCGCCCCTGGACCTGCGAGGACGGCGCGGCCCACGACGAGGACTACGAGGCGGCCGCGGCCTGGGCGACGATCGAGGGCGAAGGGGAGGTGACGGTCAGCGTTGACGGCGGCTCTCCGCGGGCGGTCGCGGTGGACGGCGCCGGCCTCTACCCCCTGGCCGAGCACGGCTCCAGCGGCAGCCACTCGCTGAGACTCGAGATCAGCCCCGGGGTCGCGGTCTGGTCGATCAGCTTCGCGGCCGGAGCGGCGCAGGGGTGAGGATCAGCCGTTCCATATCGTGCCGGCGAAGCATCGACCAGCCTCGAAGGAAGGATGAGAGATGATCAGCAAGCTCGACTTCGTCGGGATACCGTCGACCGACAGCGAGAGGACCCGGACCTTCTACCTCGAGACGCTCGGGCTGCGCCCCGACGAGCGGGCCCGCTTCGAGGTCTGGGCGGGGGACACCTGCTTCGGGATCTGGGAGCCCGCCAGCTTCGGCCGGGAATTCGCGCCGCAGAAGAACGCCCACCCCGCGCTGCACGTCGACGACGTCGCCGCAACCCGTGCCGAGCTCGAGGCCAAGGGCGTCGAGTTCGCCGGGGACACCCTCGACACGGGCGTCTGCCACATGGCCCTGTTCACCGACCCCGACGGCAACGACCTGATGCTGCACCATCGCTACGCGCCCCGCGAATAGGCGATCCGGCGCCCGGCCTAGGCGCGGGCCGGCAGCTCCTCGCGGATCTCCTTGGGCAGCATGAAGCGGACGTTCTCGTCGACCGTGCGCAGCTC